>JAHEEK010000023.1:0-16078 GCA_024640765.1 Thalassobium sp.
CGCGCCGCTGTGCCAAGCCGCCTTTGATCGGAAAACGCGCATCGTCAAAATTCAGGAACGGATACTCTTTGCGAATTTGATCTGCGTCCAGATACTCCGCGTCTGCACCGCTGAGGATCATCGCATTGCCGCGTCTGATATAGGCGTCGCGCTGTGCATCGGTATGGATCAAATTCATGATACCCCGTTGGGACACCATGGCGTTGTAATTCAGGTCCTGCTCAAGCCCTTCCCAAAGCTTCAGTGAAAACTCATAAAATGGCTCATTTCCATCAAGCAGATAGTTCGAGCGGATAATGGTGGTGTTGCGACCTACGTTGCCGCCGCCAACCCAGCCTTTTTTCAAGTACGGCAATCCGCTTTTGACCAAAAACTTTTGCCAGATAATGTGCGGTTGCAAGGCCGTGACCACCGCCCCCGATGATGACGATATCGTAATGGGACTGAGGCTCGGGATCGCGCCATGCAGGACGCCAACCTTTGTGGCCGGTCAGCGCCTCTTTGATGACTTTAAATCCTGAATACCGCATGTCTCTCTCGCATCATTCTGGTGTGTCGCTCGGCGTTTCTTTTGCCAAGTTTAGCCGCGCAATATTTTCCCGCCAGCATCAAAAGGCGGCTCTGAAAGAATACGCGCTTTGTGTGGCTTGCCAAGCACTATGACATCAACCTCATCACCTGCGGTCGCCCCTTTGACAAACCCAAGCGCCAACGACATCCCAACCGTATAACCATAAGCCCCAGAGGTAACCCGACCGATCCCCACACCGTCTTTGAAAATAGGCTCGCCGCCCGTAGCATCGGCGTTGGATGCAGTTACGTCCGCGTCCTCAAGATGCAAAATAACCAGTTCTTCGCGTGCAGATTTTTCCAGGTTAGCAACAGCCGCTGATTTGTTCAGGAAGTCTTTCTCCAATTTGCAAAGCCGCTCCAGCCCAACTTCTTGTGGCCAATATTCAGGGCTGTACTCACGCGACCATGAACCATAGCCCTTCTCAATGCGCAGTGACATCAACGCACGGCTGCCAACGGGGCGCGCACCAAGGTCTTGGCCTGCGGTTAGAAGTGCCTCGTAAAGCTTGGCCTGATCTTGCGTCGCACAGTGTAGCTCCCAGCCCAAATCACCTGTAAACGAGACCCGCAGCGCCAACGCCCGCACACCCGCAATATCCAACCACGCGGAACACATGAACGGGAAATCCTCGGTTGCCAGCGACGTGTTTGTTAGTCGCTGCAATAACTCGCGTGATTTGGGCCCTGCTACGTTGAAGCCGCACATCTCAACAGTTTTACTCTCAAACACGGTACCTTTAGGCAGCGGCACATCCGCGAAAAAACGTTTGTGATACCGCTCTGCCATGCCAGAACCAACGACCCAAAACTCGTCTTCTGCCACGCGGGTCACTGTGAAATCACCCGCAATGCCGCCGCGTTTTGAGATCAGGGGCGTCAAACAAGACCGCCCAATTGAGCGAGGCATATTGTTGGCGAAAACTGCATTCAGCCAGCTTTCCGCATCAGGTCCCTTGCAACGGTATTTGGCAAAGTTAGAGATATCGATGATACCCGCCGCGGCACGAAGCGCCTTGCATTCCTCTCCCACAGGCGCCCACCAATTTTGGCGGGTAAATCCGTTGGTGTCCGTGGCGCCAGGCTCTGCGGCGAACCAAAGCGGATGTTCCCACCCCGCATTTAGGCCAAACACAGCGCCCATTTTCGTTTGGACATCGTAGATCGGTCGCGTGCGCGCGGGCCGTCCTGCGCTTCGTTCCTCATTCGGGAAATGGATTGCGAAACGGTGTGCATATTGATCTTGGACACGGGCTTTAGTGAAGGCTTTGCTTACCCATGTGTCAAAGCGCGCCATGTCCCATGCAAACATGTCGTACTCTGTTTCGCCCTCAATCACCCACTGCGCGGCCATAAGCCCCATGCCACCCGATTGTGAAAAGCCCGGGATAATGCCGTTGCAGCAAAAATACCCTGGCACTTCGGGAACCGGCCCCATCAGCACGTTACTATCTGGCGACCAGATCATTGGCCCATTGATGACCCGCTTGATGCCCGCTTCCGCAACCGCTGGCACGCGCTCAATCGCGTTCATCATGTTCTCTTCAATACGCTCAAGATCATCGGGGAAAAGATCATGGGCGAAATCAAGTGGCGTGCCTTCCTCGGCCCAGAACTTCATATCCCGCTCATAAGCCCCAACCAGCAGACCATTGCCCTCTTGGCGTAAGTAATATTCGCCGTCACGATCACTGACCGACGGCAGGCGCACGGCCGATTGTTCAACATCGGCCATCGTCTCGGTCACGAAATACTGATGCTCGGTAGGTTGCAAGGGCAACTCAATCCCCGCCAAAGCCGCCACTTCACGCCCCCACAGGCCCGCCGCGTTAATCACCCACGGTGTTGCAATATCGCCTTTCGGCGTTTTGACGATCCATGTGCCGTCGTCTTGGGCTTCGGTCGCGGTTACTGGTGTGAAGCGGTGAATTTCAGCGCCACGTTTGCGCGCGCCAACCGCATAGGCGTTGGTCACGCCAGAAGGGTCCACGTTGCCGCCATCGGGTTCGAACATCACACAGCGGATGCCGTCATAATTCACCATCGGATTCAGCTTTTTCGCCTCTTCGATGCTGACTTCGTAAAAGTTCATACCATAGAGCTTGGCCTTGGCAGCTTGCAGTTTTAACTGGTGCTCCCGCTCCTCGGTTTGCGCAAGATAGAGCGAGCCAGGCTGAAAAATGCCGCAACTTTGGCCCGTTTCTTCTTCGAGCTCTTTGTACAAATTCATCGTGTAGTGTTGAATGCGGCTGATGTTGGTGCTGTCGTGCAAGCCGTGAATGTTGGCGGCGGCGTGCCATGTTGAGCCTGACGTCAGCTCATCACGTTCCAGCAAAACAACATCGGACCAGCCAAGTTTGGTCAGGTGATACAAGATCGAACATCCGATTACGCCGCCGCCAATCACAACTGCATGTGCTTGCTGTCTCATCTGAAGTCTTTCCGCAGCACTATTGGCCGCCCTTTAGTGTAGAATTTAGAAATCCAAAAGCTTCATCCGGCCCCGCTCGGCCAGCCGAATATTGAGCACACCCGCCTCCGGGCCGCCCTTCTCAAGTGCAAAAATAAATGCATGGGTCAGATAGAAGTCCGCTGCGCGTTCATCACCGGTAGCCAAGGCATTCTCAGCCGCTAGCGTGTATAAACGCACCAGTTCCGCCGTGTTGCCTTGGGCGTGTGCCTCAAGCAACACCGCATCCAAAAGCAACGCATCGGTCACAAGGATTTCTGATGCGGATGCCACAGGGCCCGCCCCCTCAGCTTGAGCCACATACCCCATCTTTACGCGCGCGCCTGTGAAATTTGTGATGCCACCCAATGATGAAAATTATGCGTCGGCCCGTCCATCACAGGTGAGAAACGTCCGCCATCAAACATCTGTCCGTGACGCCCCCGCTGCATGCCCTCAATCACAAAGATGTCTTCCTCGAACACCTCTTTCCACATTTTGGCATTGGTGGTGCGCAGCTCATTACATTCGGGCGTGTCGGCCTCGGAAGCGGCGTAGTAAAGCTCGATATGCTCAACAGTGTTTCCGCAATCAACGGGTTCCAAAACGATAGCAAAACTGTGATCGCGCTGCGCCCCCAGCAAAACATTCGGATAAACAGCGATGTATTCAGCGCCCTCATCCCACTTGGAGCTAAGATCGGCAAAATCAGGAAGCGTTTGCCCGGCCGTGTCACGCAACTGGCGGTAGACCAAAGTCCCTTGGCCGGAATATTTGCCGCGCTCTTCGATGTTATAGTGATCTTCCAAGCGCGAATAACTGTTCAGGCCCGGATGCACCCACGGCAGGTGATAACTCTCGCAATAGTTCTCAACGGCCAACTTCCAGTTGGTTTTGACATTCAACTGAAACGATGCGGCCGCTCCCCCGTGGTAAAGTGGGCTGTCAAATTCAGACCAGCGCGCCATAAGATCTTTGTGGACTTCTTCAAAAGGCGCGGCATTTCCATCGATATTCACGAAAACAACATCGCGCCACACGAATGAGCGCACTTTGAACAACCCAAGCTCGTCCATATTAACGTCTTCATGGGTACTTTGCGCAGGCCCGCCAACATGGGGTGTGGCACGCAGCGCACCGTTCAAGCCGTAGCACCAGCTATGATAGGGACATCGAATAGCGCCGCGAATCTTCTGCGCCTCCTCCACCAAGATCATCCCACGGTGGCGACAGGTGTTTTGAAAAATCCCAAGAGAGCCGTCACGGTCACGGACCATCAAAAGCGGCATGCCCATGAACGTGATCGGCTTTGCGTCACCTGCTTCTGGCACGTCTTTTCCAAAGCCGATGCCCGACCAATTGGCGAACAGAACGGCTTGTTTTTCTTCATCAAAAACGGCCGGATCAATATAATGGGCATTTGGCAGGCCGTTGGCCTTGTTCACGTCTGTCATCACCGAAGACAATGAGGTTTGTTCGTTCATCGCAAATCCCCCCCGAAGCGATCAATACTTGAGGTTCATTTGGGGCAATCACCGCGCGGCATTCAATATCTGAAATGCTCACCCTTGAGTGAATTCAATTCACCCCAATGCTATTTACCCTCGGATAATTTAATCTCATTCAAAAGCCACGTCTTTAATGCAAGCGCATCCGCTGTTTGCTGGGCGTCCGCACGCCCCAGCAAGTAAAACTTCTTAGGTGCAGGCAAAGACGCACCCCCAAGCACAACCAAGCGGCCGGATTGCAGCGCGGGATCAATAAGACGTTTCCACCCAAGCGCCACGCCCGCGCCCTTGCGCGCCAGCTGCAGTGCAACTGCATAGCTTGTGACCTGCGGCCCCGCGCCTACTTTGCCATAATGGCCCAAAGCCGCAAACCAATCCGCCCAGTTCGTCCAACTTCTGTCCGCGCTTTTCAAATGGATCAGCCGCATCGCAGCAAGATCAGACAGGCTCACGCCACCCAGACTTTGTGCCAATTCAGGCGAGGCAACAGGAACCAATTGATCACGGTAAAGGGCCGTATGCTCAAGCCCGCTGTCTTTATCTTTGCCGTATCTTATGAAAAAATCCAGCTCATCCATCACCGAAAACGGGCGGTCGTTCGAGATTTGATTTACGTTAATATCGGGAAAATCACGCCAAAATCGAATAATCGAGGGCGACAGCCACAGCCCCGCTACCGCAGTGGTTGAGCCGACTGTGACATGGCGTGTGATATCGCGCTGGCGGATGTCTTCAAGGCACCGCGACACCCTTAGGAACGACGCCGCTAACGCCTCAAAAAGCGTCAAACCATCGTCGGTCAATTCAACCCCGCGGTGTTGGCGGCGAAAGAGCGGCGCGCCTAGGTCGGCCTCAAGTGATTTGATCTGATGACTAACCGCGCCGGGTGTCACCCCAAGTTCATGGGCCGCGTGCTTAAAGCTGAGATGCCGCGCTGCCGTTTCAAAAACCGAAAGGCTTGTGAGCGCAGGCAAATTATATTGACGACGTGACATAAGCGGCAATCACCTGAGGTTAACGCATGAAGTGAGTTCATGTCACTATGCGCAGATCCTCAAGCAATTGCCAGTCTGGGCGTTCATCCAACCAAAATCAGGCAGATCAGGCCTACAGGTACTTGTTCACAAGGTTTTCAAGACGTTCTTGCTTGCCCGAACGCGGTTCAGGCTGAATGTCCAACTCGCGGACACGTGTCTCAATCGTGCCCAGATCTAGACCAAGCAGATTAGATGTGTCCCAGCCTGAATACCGCTCGGTACGGGCAGCTTCTAACTTGCCGTCTTGCAACATCGCCGCAGCAGCCTTCAAACCCGCCGCGCACGCATCCATGCCCCCGACGTGGGCCAAAATTAGGTCTTCAGGGTCAAGCGACTGGCGGCGCAGTTTCGCGTCAAAGTTGGTCCCACCGGTTTTGAATCCGCCAGCGCGCAACACTTCGTAATATGCCAAAGCCATCTCTGGAACGTTGTTAGGGAATTGATCCGTGTCCCAACCAGATTGATAATCGTTACGGTTCATATCGATTGAGCCGAAAATCCCCAACTCGCGCGCCAAAGCCAATTCATGCTCGAACGAATGTCCCGCCAAGATCGCGTGGCCTTGCTCAACATTCACCTGCACTTCACCCTCAAGACCGAAGTCCTTCAAGAAGCCGTAAACCGTTGCCACATCGTAATCATACTGGTGCTTTGTGGGTTCTTGGGGCTTGGGTTCAATCAAAATCGCGCCTTTGAAGCCTGTCTTGTGTTTGTAGTCCACGACCATCTGCAACATCGCACCTGCCTGCGCACGCTCGCGTCCCATGTCGGTATTTAGCAAGGTCTCATAACCCTCGCGCCCGCCCCACAGCACGTAGTTTTCACCGCCCAAACGGATGGTCGCGTCCATACAGGTTTTGATGGTCGCAGCGGAGTAAGCAAAAACATCAGGATCAGGGTTCGTTGCCGCCCCCGACATAAACCGACGATGAGAGAACAGATTTGCAGTTCCCCAAAGCAACTTAACACCGCTTTCAGCCTGCTTTTCGGCCAAATATTGAGTCATTTCATCAAGATTGCTCGCGCTTTCAGCAAAATTTGCCCCCTCGGGGCGCATATCCGCGTCGTGAAAACAGTAATATGGCACGCCCAAAATCTGAAACATCTCAAAGGCTACATCGGCCTTAAGCTTGGCGTCCGCCATTGTGTCACCAAACCAAGGGCGCTGAAATGTCTGCCCACCAAACGGGTCCCCCCCGGGCCACGCAAACGAATGCCAATAGGCCGCAGCAAAGCGCAAATGATCTTTCATGGGCTTGCCCAAAACCACCTCGTCGGGATTGTAATGGCGGAAAGCAAATTCGTTATCGCTTTGCGCGCCTTCGAACTTAATGGCGGGGATGCCTTTGAAAAAATCAGTCATACTAAAGCTCCTTGAGAACGCGGTAAGCTGCGCGGTAGCGCGCGTGGCCGTCTGCAAATGCAGCGGCATGTGTTGGATTGGGATCGATGGTTTTGGCAATGTTCGGCATGGTCGCGATTTCAATGCCGGCACCGGTTGCGGCCATCATACCAAGGCGAGCCGCGCCTAAAGCAGCCCCAAAATCACCCGACGCCGGCAGGTTGAGCGAAATCCCCAAGGTGCTTGCAATGACCTCAAGCCAATAGTGAGATTTCGCACCACCGCCCGTGGCCAACGCCGCATCTATCTTAGTACCTGTTGAGCGCAGGGCCGCAAGGTTATCCGCAAACGCATAAGCCACCCCTTCGAGCACCGCACGCGCGGCGGCCTTGGCATCAGTTGCGTGATCAAGGTGCAAAAACTGGCCGCGCATATCAGCATTATTGTGGGGCGTCCGCTCGCCCCCCAAATAGGGTAAAAACAGGGTTCGGGACGGGGCCTGAACAGCCCCAAGATCGCTAGTAAGCTCTGCCGCAGACTGCGCTGTCAGGCGGCTTAGCCAATTCAACGCATCCGTAGCGGCCAAAATCACACCCATCTGGTGCCACGTATCAGGAACAGCGTGGCAAAACGTGTGAACAGCACTTGCAGCGTCAGGTTGATAGGCATCAGACGCGGCAAAAAGCACCCCAGACGTCCCTAAGGATAAAAACGCATCGCCCTTGCGGACCACTCCTGCCCCGATCGCACTTGCGGCGTTATCACCACCGCCCCCCGCCACGACCACATTTGCGGAAAGGCCCCATGCTTGGGCCAGTGATGGACGCACACCTGCAGAAACCTCGGCGCCCTCAACCAGACGCGGCATCTGCGCGCGCGTCAAACCTGTGGCAGCAAGCAGATCATCAGACCAATCCCGCTTGGCGACATCCAGCCAACTGGTGCCCGCCGCATCGGACATCTCGGCCACGTGCTCGCCGGTCAAAACCAAACGCAGATAATCTTTGGGCAGTAAAACCTTTGCGATGCGCTCAAATACCTGCGGCTCGTTCTGACGCACCCATTCAACTTTGGGCGCTGTGAAACCAGCAAAGACAATATTGCCCGTCACGTCGCGAAACTGCAGCTGCTCATCAAAAGCAGCGGCTTGATCGGCGGCGCGGGTGTCATTCCAGAGCATGCACGGCCGCAGCACGTTGTCCGCACTGTCGATCAGTGTCGCGCCGTGCATATGCCCTGCAAGTCCGATCCCGCGCACCGCAGATAAATCAGCCTTGGCCCCCAAAGCACCCATGGCCGTGTGCATCGCATCTTCCCACTGTTGGGGATCTTGTTCGGACCAGCCATCATGGGGGCGCGTCACAGTCATTGGGACGGAATGCTCGGCCAGAACCTTTTGAGTGTCATCAACCAAGATGGCCTTTAGAGACGACGTCCCCAGGTCTAAGCCAACATACATCAATCAGATTCTTTAGGGTTTTTACCCAAGATGATCATTGACAGGATATCATCCTCACTTACATCGGCGACCCGCTCGTTTCCGATTAGCTTACCATTTTTCATAACCGCCACTCGATCACATAGCTCCATCATTTCACGCGTGTCATGACTGATCAAAAAGATACCAAGACCTTGTTTTTTCAGCTCCTTGATAAGTGAGGCGACCATTTCTGTTTCGTGCACGCCAAGGGCAGCGGTCGGTTCATCCATGATTAGAATGCGCGCATTGAAGTAAACTGCTCGCGCGATCGCGACAGACTGGCGTTGCCCACCAGAAAGCGCCGAGACCGGCTCTTTGAACTTCTTGAAATTAGGGTTCAACCGCGCCATTATTCTGCGAGTTTCCGCTTCCATCTGGCCTTCATCCAACAAGCCCATCGGAGTCGTGATTTCTCGGCCCAAAAACAAGTTACTGGCAGCATCAAGATTGTCCGCAAGAGCAAGTGTTTGGTAGATAGTTTCTATGTTCAAATCACGGCTGTCGCGTGGGGAGCTGATGATCGCTTTTTTGCCATCGATAAAAAAATCACCACTGTCCGCCTTGTATGCCCCAGATAGGCATTTAATCAGCGTCGACTTTCCAGCACCATTGTGTCCAAGTAAGCCAACGACTTCGCCGGGATAAAGATCCAGCGATACGCCATCCACAGCGCGAATACCACCGAAAGCGATTGAGATATCGCGCATGTCAACGAGCGGAGTTCCTGTGCGTTCTTTTAACATTGCGGAGTCCCTTATTTCGCGTTTTTGCGGTAAAGATTATCTAGATAGACGGCAAAGATAAGCACGGAGCCCACCACAATCTGCTGGATTGAGGTGTCAAAACCAATCAAGACCATACCCGATTGTAGTGACTGCATCACTAACGCCCCAAGAATTGCGCCGTAAATCGTGCCAACGCCGCCAGCAAGTGAGGTTCCACCAATTACTGCTGCAGCAATCACATAAAGCTCGTCAAGTAGGCCAAGCGCGTTGGTGGCAGAATTTAGACGCGCAGAAGCAACGACACCCGCAAGGCCTGCCAAAGCGCCCATGAGTGCGAAAATTTTCAAAGTCATCGACTTCACGTTGATGCCAGCAAGTGCCGCCGCTTCCGGGTTGCCGCCAATAGCAAAAACGTTGCGGCCGAAGCGTGTGCGATTGACGAGGATTGTCATAAGAATGCCGACAGAGAGAAGGATAAGCACCGGAATTGCAAAACCGTGACTTATGAACAGTCCTTCTTCTGGCACTATGATATCGTTTGCTGCCGCATATTGTTTTACAATCCCCTTTGGCCAGGGGTAGGCGTTGACCAAAAGAACTGCTCCGATGATCATTCCGCAAGATAGTCCACCGACGGTGAACTCGCCCCAAATTGGGCGCTTTGCAAAACCGTGGGCCGTACGCTTGCGGCGACCTTTGTAGAGCATGTAAATAATGATGACGCATGCCAAGAGACCAACGCTCCAGCTCCCTGTGGCACCAATTGTTCCGTAAGGCCCACCGCCAAGAAGCTTAAATGTGTCATCAAGTGGTGAGATCGTTTTACCATTATTTGCCAAAAAGGCAGTTCCACGCCAGACCAATAGACCGCCAAGTGTGACGATAAACGACGGGATTTCGCGATAGGCTATAAGCCAGCCATGCAGCGCGCCTATCACGGCGCCCAATGAGATACCACAAATGGCTGTGATCAACCACATCATGGGGTGCCCCAGGCCGATGTATTGCGGGAAGATTTCGGCCTGCAAAATACCCATAGTCATGCCAGTGACGCCTACAAGCGCGCCGACCGAGAGGTCAATGTTGCGCGTTACTATTACCAAAACCATTCCTGTCGCCATAATCCCGATGGATGAGGTTTGAACAGAAAGGTTCCACAAGTTGCGCGGTGTAAGCATCGCACCAAAGCCTTTAAAGATCAGACCATAAAAATGGAATCCGAGCCAAATAAGAGCCAAAGCCCCAAACATGCCAAGAAGTCTTGTATCAATTTCTGTCCCATTCAGGAACTTGCGGAATAGGTTTAAATTCGACTCTTTGGGCGCATGCGGGTCAGGAGACGTGTCGGTTGTGTCAGTCATGATATAATTAGATCCCTAGCTCAAGCGAAGGTAGCGACCTCAACGCTTGTTCGCGCTTTGATCCTTGATTCGGATCAGAACGACGTACGTGTAACTATAAATTTGTTCAAAAAGAAGAAAAGCAGCGCGCCCTGTAAAAGGCGCGCTGTCAATGGCTAAGCTTACATGCCGCAACCGTCAACACCGTCCATTGCGCCTTCGCAGGCTTGCGCTTTGGAGATGTGACCCGCGTCAATCGCAATGCTCAAGTTTGCTTTTGTAAGCGGTGTTGGATCCAAAAGGATAGAAGGTACTGGTGTGCCCTTTTCTCCCCCTGTAAACATGCTCGCGCCTTCGATGTCAGTCATCACCGTGCCGTCAGCCAAAGCGGACGCAATTTCGCCAGCTGCTGTGCCAAGATCTGTTGCGTTCTTCCAAACAGTCACAGTCTGCGTGCCGCGTGCAACTCGGTTAATCGCCGCCAAATCACCGTCTTGGCCACCTACCGGAATAACAAGCCCCTGCGCACTAAGAGCCGCAACAACGCCACCTGCCATACCGTCGTTTTGCGACAAAACAGCATCGATCTTGTTGTCATTAGCTGTGAGAATCTGCTCCATGTTTTTCTGCGCGTTTTCAGGCTTCCAGCTATCGGAGAAGTTTTCACCAGCGATCACTATGTCACCGGAATCTACCGCGCCGCCAATCACTTGCATCATGCCCTGAAGCAAGAAACCTGCGTTTGGATCACCTGGATCACCTTTGATGATCGCGTAGTTACCTTTTGGCTGCACTGCAGCGACAGATTCGGCGATTATACGTCCAACGCCAACGTTATCGAATGTAAGATAAAACGTACGCTCGTCTTCAATGAGGCGGTCATAGCCAATCATTGGAATGCCTTCATTCGCAGCAGCGTCGATCGCTGGCCCGATCGCGTCTTTGTCCCATGCATTAATGATTAGCGCGTCAACTCCTTGGCTCATCAGAGCCTCGATATCTGTGAGCTGCTTTGCAGACGATGATTGCGCGTCCGCCGAAACATATGTGTTACCAGCCGCTTCAATCGCAGCAACCATAGCTGCTTCATCAGTTTTCCAACGTTCTTCCTGAAAGCTAGCCCAAGACACGCCAATGCGCTTGCCTTCCGCCAGAGCGGTTGAACTGAAACCAATAGTCGCGACTACTGCCGCAGTAATAAACTTATTCATGTTGTTCCTCCCAGAACCGTTTACCGTCACATGGGCACTCAGGCTTTGTGACTCGCTGGTTAAGGTGCCATTATTAATTTCAGTTTGCAAAATAAAAAATCGCCCTTTTTGAAGATTTTTTACAAATTTGCTTCCCAGAATAAGATTTACGCACTAGGAATCATGTCAGAGGCGCACAATTGGCTATATTAAATTTGACTGATGAATTATAATTTAAATCAAAAAATTCCAACAGGATGCGGACCTTTATTAACGCCAATCAAGGGCGGAGATATGCCCCTACGGCAGCAAATTTTCGAATATGTCCGCTCACATGGAAGTGCTGCACGCGCCGAAATTACCCAAGCACTCGACATCAGTGCAGGCTCTGTGACCACGTTAACTGCCGATTTGATCGCAGAGGGGGTCTTGCAGGAAATCGAAGACACCCGTCGCGCAACAAGTCGAGGTCGCCCCCGCGTCGCACTTCGCATTGTACCGCAGGCGGCGTATGTCATCGGCATCAAGTTGGCGTTCAATAAGCACTCAGCGATCCTTGCGGACTTCACAGGCAACATCGTGGCAACTGCTAACGTCCCAAGCGATGTAAAGCGGCGCAGCACCGCGACCCTGTTTCAAGAAATCGACACCCTAATCGCGCTTGTCCTAAGCGACGCAGACAAGCCTATGTCTGAGGTAAAGGCAGTTGGCCTCGGCCTTCCTGGCATCATTGATCACGACCAAGCAACCGTCACATGGTCATCCCTTTTGACCGAAGGGGACCAAGATCTTCCCACGAAATTTAAGCACCGCTACGGCGTGCCGCTCTTTATCGATAACGACACCAATATGCTGGCCTTGGCAGAGCAATGGTTTGGCGAGGGTCGTGACAAGACAGACTTTGCCGTTGTGACAATCGAGAACGGTGTTGGCATGGGGCTAGTCTCTGACGGGCAGCTTTACCGCGGCTCGAACGGGATGGGGCTTGAGTTGGGTCACACCAAAGTCCAAATGGACGGCGCATTGTGCAGATGCGGCCAGCGTGGCTGTCTCGAGGCGTATCTGGGCGCATATGCGCTGACCCGCGAGGCCATTACAGCCCTTGATATTGCCGATGCCACCGCTTTGAAAAACGATGACATTCTTGAGACACTCCTCAACAAAGCAAAAGCAGGTGACAGGGCGGCCTTGGCAATTTTCAAACGCGCGGGCCGCTACCTTTCAGTTGGTCTTGCCAATGTGATCCAGCTGTTCGATCCGCCGTTGATCATTGTCGCTGGCGACCGGATGCAGCACGAATACCCGTACGCAGAGGCTATCTTCAAAGACGCCCAAGACATGACGCTGTCGACGCGCAGCAAGCCCTGCCAAATTCACATTCGTGCGTGGGATGATCGGGTCTGGGCACGCGGGGCGACCGCGTTGGCGCTTTCGTTCCTGACCGAGACAATGATCAGCAGTCACACCGGCGCCACAGCGTGAGCAGCCAGCCCTGCACCACCGCCAGTTACGGCGCACTGATCACAACGGCTTTGTTGACACCCCTGTCCAGCGCCGCAGATCCCCTTTTCGAGGACGTATCTGAAAACTTACCGCAACACATTTATAGCGGTGATTGGAACCACTTCGTTGGTGGCGGCATTGCCGTTCTGGATTGCAACAATGATGGTTTCGTCGATATTTTTGCGGCTGGAGGCCAGACGCCCGCCTTGCTACTGCGCAACGACGGCGCGATGCGTTTTAGCCCGCAAACGATACCACAGATCACTGGAACCACGGGCGCCTACCCTATTGACATCAACGGTGACGAACACATGGACCTGTTTGTGCTGCGCGTCGGCCCCAACATGATCCTGAAAGGTGACGGACAGTGCGGGTTTGTCGACGCCAGCACGGAATTCAACCTGCCAACCGATGACAGCTGGTCAACGGCCTTCACTGCGTGGTGGGAAGATGAATTGCCTACAATGGCCGTTGGAAATTACGTGGACCGATCAGACCCTAATGGCCCATTTGAAGCCTGTGACGACAACCAAATTCTGACACCGCGCGATGGGTCATATATGGCCTCACCCCTAACGCCTGGGTATTGCCCACTCTCTATTTTGGCCGCTCAAGATGCCCGTGGTCGCCACACACTGCGACTGTCTAATGACAGGCATTATTATGTGCGCGGCGGCTTTGAGCAGATGTGGGACACCACGGAGAATCGCTTTTTGGGGCCCGAAGACGGATGGCAAAACGTGTCCCTTTGGGGAATGGGCATTGCAAGCCGTGACCTGAACGGTGACGGGCGCGACGAAGTTATGTTGACGTCCATGGGGGATCAGCTTCTTCAAATTGCGCAGCCAGATGGTACGTATAAAGCGGCGGACTACGCCATTGGCACCTACGCACAGCGCCCCCATATTGGGGATGACGGACGGCCCTCAACCGGTTGGCATGCGGAGTTTGCAGATGTGGATAACGACGGACAAGCGGATCTATTCATTGCGAAGGGCAACGTGGATCAAATGCCGGGCATGGCGACGCGTGACCCCAATAACTTGCTCATGCAATTGAATGACGGCAAATTTGAAGAGCGCGCCCACATCGCAGGTGTCGCAACGACCGAACGCTCACGCGGCGCGGCACTGGTAGATTTTGACAACGATGGTCGACTTGATTTGATCGTTTCGAACAGACGCGCGCCGCTTGAACTTTACCGCAATGTCACGTCAGTCACGGGCAATTGGATTAACATCACCCTACGTCAGTCCGAAGGTAATGTAGATGCCATCGGCGCGCTCATCTCTGTTGATACGGGCACCTCAAAACAGCTGCAGCAAAACATAATTGGTGGTGGACACGCCGGCGGACAACTTGTGGGGCGTCACTTTGGACTGGCCGAGGCCCAGCAGATAGACGTCACGGTGACATGGCCCGATCAGAGCCAGTCAACGCATTCTTTCTGCGCAAACCAGCGGGTGGTCATTTCGAAACCGACACAGCCCTAAATGCGCTACTGCGCCTCTTGACGAGGCACGTCCAAACCACTGGGCACCGCATCCGGAATACCCAATCTGCCAGTCACACTGATTGGGTCCGTCAATGTGTTCAGGAACGCCACAATTGCCGTAATCTCCGCGTCACTTAATGAAACAGTTGCGGCCTTCACCGCAGCGGAAATTGCCGCAACTTGCTCGGGATCATCAAGAACCGTGAAATCTGGCGCGTCATAGCTGGGCAAGACAACCTGCGTTCGATCAAACTGAGCGAGAGCCCTAGCAGGATCCGCGTGATCAGCGATAAACGCCGCCAAATCGCGGTGTGCACCGGCGTGTCCGTAGGGGGCCGTCAACGCAACATTGCGCAACGAGGGCGTGCGAAAAGCATAGCGATCCGCCTCTTTGCCCGTCACCCGAAAGCGCCCATCATCACGGTGGTGCGTTTCAAATGTGGCCGATTTCCCAGGTCCGATTTGAGGCGCCGCCATCGCGTGAAAGCCCTGATCCGTCAGCAAAGGCCCTGAGTGACACTGCGCGCAATTGGCCCTGCCATAAAACAAATCAGCACCTGTCGCCGCCAGCCCTTCAAAGCCTGCCTGCCCGCGCAAGACTGCGTCAAATGGCGCGGTATCCGAACGCCACTCAAACTCCATGAACGCCGCAACTGCATCCGAAATTTTTGTGAACCCAATGTCTTCAGGTCCGGTGACATCTGGATATACCGCTTCGAATTTTTGCACGTATGCCGGAACGTCACGGACCCGCTCGGCCAATACATCCCACGCGCCGCCCTGCCCTGTGATGCGCCCCTGACGGACAAGCTGTGCTACCTCATTTTCGCGAAATGAGCCCGCCATTTCATCGCGGCTTAGAACCGGAAACATCGTCTGTGCTGACAAAATGGAGGCGAACCCGTCGGCCATGTCGCCGCCCATCGGCGTGCGGATGCCATATGGTTGCGCCAGATCAAATTCAAGGCGCCCATCATGGAACAGCCGGACAACCTCGCGTGCACCAAGGTTGAACAACGCCGGAGAATTACGCGGTATCCGCTCCTCTGGGATATTAGAAGCGTCGAACCGTCGCGTCGGGCCAAGACCAACACCGCCATCCCCGAACGACAAAGCAAGCCCGTCGGACGTGCCAAAGTCAGGATGATGACAGGTGGCGCAAGCGATTTTTTTGTTGCCCGATAGGATCGGATCATAGAAGAGCAACTGTCCCAACTCCGCCTCGGCTCGGTCAACCGCGAAAAACGAGGCGTCATCGAGCGGCTGCGGTAGATTTGGCACGGACTGCGCAGCAGCGATGCTGGCGAAAAATACAAAAGTGCTTGTAGAATGAATTAACTTCATAATTACCCTCCTAACAAAGCCATACTGGCATTATGCAGAGGCAATTCAGAGGGGCAATATCGAACTAAGTTTTTTTAGATTTGGCGGACAGACAG
>JAHEEK010000035.1:0-13842 GCA_024640765.1 Thalassobium sp.
CAAAAATCAATAGGCAGCGGACCAACAAACCTGCTGGCGCGCTGCACAACTTTATCGTGTTACTTGGTGCCGTCGTTTTGAAGGCGCTTGAACAAAGCGGATGTGTCCCAACGGCCACCACCCATTTTTTGCACGTCTTTATAGAACTGGTCGACCAAGGCTGTGATCGGTAGTGACGCGCCATTTTCCTCGGCGGTGCTTAGACAAATCGCCAGATCTTTGCGCATCCAATCAACGGCAAACCCATGATCAAAGTGATCATCCAACATAGTCTGATAGCGGTTGGACATTTGCCATGAACCAGCGGCACCCTGACTGATCACCTCCACAACAGATGCGCCATCGAGCCCGGCCTTAGAGGCAAAATGTAGCGCTTCGGACAACCCTTGCACCAGTCCGGCAATCGCAATCTGGTTACACATTTTGGTCATCTGACCCGCGCCACTTTCGCCAATACGACGGCAAAGTTTTGCGTAAGTATTGATGACGGGTTCAACCCAATCGTAATCCGCTTGCGCTCCACCACACATGATCGAAAGCTGCCCGCCCTCAGCGCCTGCTTGTCCGCCAGACACAGGCGCGTCTACGAAGGCAATGCCCTTAGCTTTAGCAGCGGCGTGAAGCTCGGCTGTGACTGCCGCAGAGACGGTGGTGTGGTCAACAAAAGTGCTACCTTCGGACATCGTGTCGAATGCCCCATCGGGTCCAAGGCAAACCGAGCGCAGATCATCATCATTACCGACACAGGCCATAACGACTTCTGCGCCCCGCGCTGCTTCTGCGGGCGTTTCACCTAAGCTGCCGCCATGCTCATCTACCCACGCCTGCGCTTTTGCTGTGGTACGGTTGTAAACGGTGACCGAGTGACCTGCTTTTGCCAGATGGCCTGCCATTGGATAGCCCATGACACCAAGGCCAAGGAACGCTAGTTTGGTGATTGATTTATCCATCATTTGGTCAAAATATCCTTTGGTGTCTGGCCCGCGAAAAATGCATCGAGATTGTCGAGGGCGCGGAACCCCATGGCATCTCGTGTTTGTCGTGTTGCGCTCCCGATATGGGGCAACATGAAAACGTTGTCGTAGGACGAGAACTTGGGATTGCCACCTGGCTCAACTTTAAAACAATCAAGACCGGCGGCAGAAACATGCCCGGTATCAAGCGCTGCAATTAGAGCATCTTCATCAACCAAAGCCCCACGCGCCGTATTCACAACGACAGCCCCTTTGGGCAGCATTTGAAAACGCTCACCATTCATCAGGTCGACCGTCTCGGGCGTTGCAGGGCAGTGAAGCGATAAGAAATCAGAAACCCCCAAAAGGCTTTCGACGGTCTCGTGATAAACAGCCCCGTGCTCAAGATCAGGCGATAGCGCGTGGCGGTTGTAGTAATGAACTTGCATCCCAAACCCCCGCGCCTTTTGAGCAAAAGCCTGCCCCACGCGACCCATTCCAATAATGCCTAAACGCGCACCGGTTACCTGTTTGCCAACCATAAAGGCCGGTGACCAGCTGTCCCACTGGCCAGTCCGTACAATCCGGTCACCAGCAATAGCATTACGTGCCGCGCCAAGCATCAACAACATAGCCAACTCACCGGTCGCATCGGAAAGCACATCGGGCGTGTTCGTGACTGCGATGCCGCGCATGTTAAGCGCAGGAATATCGCAGTGATCAACACCAACTGAATGGTTGGCCACAATCTTCAAGCGGTCAGAAAACTGGCTCACCACGTCAGCATTAAAGTGCTCGGAATGGCATGGAATAATCGCATCGAAATCGGCACTTGCCGCGATTAACTCCGCAGCAGTCCCGGGGGTATCTTCATGGTTGATAACAACGTCATAATCACGCGCAGCCCGTTCAAGCGTTGCATCAGACAGGCGGCGCGTAATCCAGAGACGTTTCTTACTCATTTCTTACGTACACACTCGTCCCAGAAATCGTAGACGGCCATGCCGCACACGAGAATAGCGATAAGCATGAACGGCGCACCACCGACAAAGCCGGCAAAACCGCTTGAGATACTTTGGGACAGGCCCCCGATGAAAATGCACAAAAATGCTGTGCCAGTCAGGCCTGCAATTAACTTAACCATATATGACATATTGTAGGTCCTCTCAGTTACTCGGCTGTTTCAGATAAATAGGTTTGTAGCCATCGCGCCGTGCGCAAAAGCCGATCATCTTCTTCGCTTCGACCAATAAGTTGAACTCCAATTGGCAATCCATTTGTACCAACAAGAAGCGGAAGACTTAGACATGGCAGTCCCGCAAGCGTCCACAACGTACAGAAAATTGGATCACCCGTACCATTACCATACTTTGGAGCCTCGCCAGCAGCAGAGGGCGCAATAATCGCATCATAGTCTAGAAAGAAGCTCATAAAGAAGGACTCTGCCGAATCTTTGACGGCCAGAGCATCTTCATACTCGGTCTTTGTGATCTTACGCGCGCGCTCAATGATGGGCTTCAATGTATCACTGATTTGATCCCAGTGATTGTCGAATACCTCGGCTTGATGATGGGCAATTTCATATTCGTGGATACGCGCCTGCACCATGACAAGATCAGACAGCGTATCTGCGGGCTCCATCTTGGTCACTTTAGGGCCCAGGATGTCTAGTATGGCTTCCATTCCCTCACGCGCGTCGCAGGAGAGGCGTTCGTTAAAGGGCAGGTCAAAACACGCAAACTCTGGCGTTATCAATGCATCAGCCTGAGCGCCTTCAAGCATCTTTGGGCGCGGACGCGCAAAACTAACCTGATCATTTTGATCGTAGCTGCCAATTGCATCTGTCAGAAGGGCAACGTCCTCAAGGCTACGACCAAAACAACCCACTTGATCAAGCGAGACCGACGTCTGCAAAACTCCAGTGCGTGAGATTACGCCGCGCGTTGGCTTAAAACCATATGTTCCACAAAATGATGCGGGGCGAATAACGGAGCCGTTTGTCTGAGTACCAATCGCCAGCGGCACATGCATCGCTGCAACCGCAGCCGCCGAGCCACTCGAGGAACCACCGGGGCTATGATCGGCGTTATGCGGATTACGGGTTTCATTTGCATGCACAAAAGCCAGTTCTGTGGTCACAGTCTTACCCATGATTACAGCACCTTCTTCGAGCAAACGCTCAACCAAACAAGCAACATGTTCCGTTTGCCGTTTAGCGAATATCGATGTGCCGCGCTGTGTTGGCATTTTAGCCGTATCGATAATATCTTTCAGGCCAACAGGAATGCCATGCAGGCGGCCCGTTGCCATACCTGCTCTGCGAAGTCGGTCACATTCAGCCGCTTGGGCAAGCGCCGCATCAGGATCAAGAAAGACCCAAGCCTTGATGGCTTCGTCATTTTCCTTAATGCGTGCCAAGCAAGACTTGACCAATTCGACAGAACTAAGGCGCCCCGAGGCAATGGCATCCACCGCCTCGGTTGCAGTTAGCATATAGCTATCTGGGATCATGGAATGTATGGCCCAAAGAGATAGTCTGGGAACCACAATGCTATGCCGGGGAAGTTATACATCAAGACCATAGTAAAGATTACAATACCCAAGTACGGCATGATACCACGGAAGATATCCATCAGTTCAATTTTGTCCTTAAGGACTCCCTTGAGATAATATGCGGACATCGCCATGGGTGGTGTGAGGAACGAAGTCTGCAAGTTCAACGCAATCAACATCGCAAAGAAGTACGGATTCACACCGAATACCTCGAGCAGTGGCAAGAAGATTGGAACAAATATGATCAAGATCTCCGACCATTCCAGCGGCCATCCCAGCAAGAAGATTATGATCTGAGCAAGGATTAAGAATTCCCACGGCTCAAGATCAAGCGCTCCGACCCATTCAGCAATTATATCGTGTCCACCAAGGTAAGAAAAAACTGAAGCGAAAGTCCACGACCCCACAAAGAGCCAACAAACCATTGCAGTTGCTTTGGCTGTGAGGAACACGCTTTCTTTAAGTTTTTCCCACGTCATTGATCGATAAAGAACTGCCAAGACCATGCCGCCCAAGGCCCCCATAGCAGCGGCTTCAGCTGGGGTCGCGAGCCCGCCCAAGATTGATCCAAGAACTAAGCCGATCAATACAGTCAGCGGCACAAAACTTTTCAAAAGATCCAGATAGATTTCGCGCGGGGGCGGAACATCTTCCATTGTAGGCTTAGGAGCCAGAGACGGATTGAACCAAACGCGGACAATGACGTAAACAACGTAAAGGCCCGCAAGAACCAGCCCAGGAAATACTGCTGCGGCATAGAGCCGTAGCGGCGACAGCTCTGCAATAGCGGCGTAAACGATCAACATGATGGACGGGGGAATCAAAATGCCCAGCGTACCACCGGCGCAAATGACACCTGACGCGAAACTTTTGTTATAGTTGGCGTTTGCCATTGCGGGAAAAGCCAACAAGCCCATCAAGGTCACAACCGCACCAACAATGCCAGAGGCTGTTGAGAACACCGCGCAAGTAAGCAAGGCGGCAATGGCAAGGCTGCCCGGCAAGTTACGAGCGGCCATGTACAAAGAGAAGAACAACTTATCTACGATATTCGCCCGCTCAACCACGTAGCCCATAAACAGGAACAACGGGATCGCAACAAGGATCGGGTTTTCCATCACAGAATACGTGTTCTGGTTAAGTAGATAGAAAATATTGTTGTTAAAAATATCCGAGAACGTCTCGATTGAACCACCTTGGTGGTACGCGTAATATCCGAATGCCACACCCATCGCGAGGAGTGTAAAAGCAATCGGAAAGCCAAGAAGTACAAGGAAAATGAACAGCCCAAGCATTAACAGGGCGACTTCAGGATTTGACATCTTTTTATATCTTTCTATTCGCTCTTATGGCGGTTCATTTATTAGAAGGCGTAGTGGACTGGACCGCGTCCAGATCTAAACTCGCCAACAAGTCTTCAGTTTCTTTGACATCAGTCAAACGCTCGGGCCAAGCACCAGTGCGCATCGCCATCACGCAGCGTGCAAGCTCGGCGCAACCTTGTAGCACTAAAAGCGCACCAGACAGCGGAATCAGAGATTTGAAGAAATAAATTTGAATACTAGCGGGACTGTTAAAGCTCACTTCCTTGTAGCGCCAGCTGTCAGCAGCGATCTCATAACCAAACCACGCAAGGGCAATGATGCCCGGAAAGAAGAATAGGAAATAAAGCACAAAATCCAGTGAGGCTTGTACTTTGATTGGCAGCAAACGGTACACAACATCTGCACGTACATGCGTGTCTTGCGATAGCGCATAAGCACCGCACATCAAGAACAAGGCGCCGTACATCTGGATCATCATATCAAACGCCCAAACAGTCGGCGAATTCAGGACGTATCTTACGAAAACTTCGTACGATACGGACAGTGTGAGGATGAGAATGCACCACCCAAAGGCACGTCCAACCCACAGGCTCAGCCCCTCAATGGCATAAACGATTTTCATGTGTCTGTCGCTCCCCTACAGATCATGTGAATTATTGGCGCTCATCAACTGAGCGCAAATGTCCGGGCGCAATAAAGCACCCGGACACACCGTTTCTAAATTAAACGATCAACCGAAGTAGTGGTTGTACGCCAGTTTGTAATCAGGCTGGTTCAGGTTGAGGTAGTTCATCACATCTTTGGCGTATGCCTTTTGTGAATCCATCACCTTCGCAAAGAACGCATCTTCACCAGCAATACGATCTGCAACAATATCCCAAGCCGCCAATTGTTGTGCCATTACGGAGTCAGGTGTACGGTATACATTGACACCATCGGCCTCTTGAAGCTTGACGAGATCATCAGCGTAGCGCTTAGTGTTGCCCCAGTAGAAGCCAGCGCTTTCAGCCATCGAGGCGTTTTTAATAATTGCTTGATGTTCTGCCGACAAGCCATTGAATTTATCTTTGTTAAAAGTAACCTCAAAACACTCTTGGCTCTGGTGATACGATGCCAAGTGGTAATGCTTGGACACGTCCTGCATACCAAAGTCACGGTCAGATGTCGGGTTGTTGTACTCCGCAGCATCAATCAGACCCGACTTAATTGCCGGCTGAATTTCTCCGCCAGGTAGCTGTACGACCGACATACCCATTTCCAACAAAACGTCTGCTGCAAGGCCGACTGTACGGTATTTAAGACCTTCCATCTGGCTAGCATCTTTAATCTCTTCCTGGAACCAACCTAGTGGTTGAGCAGGCATTGGTGAGTTAAAGAATGACACAACGTTCAGGCGGAGATTGTCCATCAACTCGTCAAAGAGCTCCTGGCCGCCACCCGCATGGATCCAACCCAGCATCTCATTGCTTGACCAACCAAAACATGGACCTGTGCCGAAGAGTGAAGCGGCCTTGGATTTTCCATACCAGTACGCAGACACGTAGTGGGCAGCGTCAAGCACGCCACGGTGGACCGCATCTTGCATCTGGCTTGTTTTAACTACCGAGTTCACTGGCAACACTTCAATTTGAAGCGATCCACCAGACATCTCGTTAACACGGCTTGCGAACGAATTTGCATTTTCAAGGAAAATACCGCTGCCCCAAGCAGCTTGCATTTTCAATGTTGTGCCGTGGTTGGCCGCAACTGCTGGTGTCGCCAAAGCGGCAGCGCCGGCAACAGCCGAGCCGCGCAAAAACTTTCTGCGGTTAAGTGTATTTGTCATAGTCCCTCCCAAGGAATCGATCAGCGCAACCCGTTACAGGGTCGCTTGTTATTACGGCTTCACATCACAGAATAGTTAAACTTACTAACCTCTGATATCAAAGCTATGCTTCTTGGCACTCCAAGAATGACAGAGGGTAGAACAATTATTTCTCGAAGCAAGCCCTTGATTAACCTAAAGCAACATTAAGGGGCCAATCGCCGAAATTTAATAAGGAGCGCGCAGAAAAATAGTTTAAACGCAGTCAATATTTCTCCAATGCATCTACGCCGGTTGACGCCTCATCAATGACTTCGGCATCATCCACATCGGATGCTGAGGGCGTGCCAACAAGCAAAGGCAGCATTTCCGTAGATGACGGCATCGTCGCGTCAGAAGTCGTTGGAGTACGCCACGCAAGCGTATCAAAAGCACCGCAATTTGAGCAGGTCGGCGCCCATTCTGCGTGAATATTTTGACAGTTCTCACAAACCCACTGCGGGCCACGCGGGGCAGTTAGCGCCTTCGTCAACCAACCGCGCACAACATCATCACTGGCACCTTGGCCACGCTCAATCGCCGCTAGAATTGTTAGACTGCGCGTTGTCGCGTTGCTTTCCGCCAAATCACCCATCGCAGCGCGCGCTGCTGGAAAATCTTCAGCCGCGATATGCAGCTCAGCAAGCAGCATTTTTGTTTCGGCGTGATCAGGGGTAATGCGGGTCAATGCTTTGAACCGCTTGAGGCGCTCAGCCGGAGTTTCTTCGGGCGCAATTCGTGCAAAAGCAGCCGCTAGATCAGGGTGAGGATGCGCGCCCCACGCCTTTTTCAAAACCCGCGCCGCATATTTCACTTCACCAGCTGCGGTATAAGAATCCGCCGCCAAAACGGCCGCTGGAATGAGATCTGGCGATAGCCGGTTTGCCTCAATCGCCGCCTCTTTCACTTCGATCGCGCTATCATCTGCAACAATCGCTTTTGCTTCTGACAATGCCAGAACCGCATCGCGGCGTTTGTGCACATCACGCGGCAAGGACCCATGCTTCAACTTAGCGGTCAACGTTTTGCGCGCGCCGCTCCAATCCTCTTTCTGGGCCTGAAGTCGCAACAAAACATCCTGTGTTTCTTCATGCTTGGGCTTCAAAGCGAAAGCCTTTTCCGCCAAGGCCAACGCCGTATCCGTATCACCAGCAGCCAATTTTTGGCGCATAATTCCACGTACACCTACAAAGCGAGTCTGATCATTCTGCAACAGCTCTTTGTACACTTGGTCCGCTTTTTTGGTATCACCGACCATCTCTGCTGCTTGCGCGGTGATCAAATTTGTAAGCTGAGGTTTACGTAGATGCCGCTCAGCTTTACTAGCCTTTGACATCGCCAAACGCCCCTCGCCTGACGCAAGCGCCATCATTCCTTCAGACAACGCATCGAACCCTTTACGCTCGCGGTTACGCACAAAGTAACGAGACAGCGCTGTTTCATCCCCATTGATGAAACGAAGCACAGCACCAATCAGGCCTAATACTTTCAATACGATGTAAAGCGCGGCGACCAACACCGCAAAAGCAATAGCTGTTTGAAGTGGGCCAAATGTGCGCTCAACCCCATTGAAGGTGATCTGAACGCCGCCTTCCATTTCCAAAAGCTGAACCGCGCCAAACGCAAGGGCGGCCACACATGCAACAAAAACAAGAATTTTAGTAAGGGACCAAAGCATAATGCGTGACCTCAGTTCGATTTAAGGGATGCCCCCAGTTGAGCGGCAGCAGTACTGGCATCAAGCCGGCGCTTTACAGCCTCGGCCCACGGCGACAAAACGGATTTAGACGTATCTGGAAGCATATCCAACTCAGCCAGCGCATCGTTTAACGCACCTTTGCGCACAGCAGCTTCAACGCGCGACAGCACAGCATCGGCATCCGACCCTTCACGCGGCGTCACAGAGCGCGCTCCGGTCTGACGAGCCAGAAAAGCTGACAGCTTTCCAACAGTGGTTTCGGGAACTGGCGTTTCTGAGCGTGCCGCAGCAAGCGCCTGACGTGCAAGTGGTGGAAATTCATCCTGCAAAGAAGCCAGCGCCGGAACACCAGTACTTGCGACAACTTGCAAAACTTCCGGCACACTAGCCGTGCTCGCTTGTGAAAAATCAGCCAAAGCCGAACCAAAAGGCGCACCAATTTCGATAGCCGCCTGAACACGTGATAATGCAGCACGCGCCTGCGCAAAAAGCGCCTCTTCAACGGCGGCGGCTTCAAGCTGCGCCACACTTGATTGCGTTTGCTCTGTTTGTGCCTGAAGCTGTTCAGTCAGTGCTGCAATTTTCAAATTCTGCGCGTCGATCAAATCTTGTACCGCTGCAATACCAACATTCGCTGCGCTACCTGTCAAAACGGGAAGATTAGCAATTTGATCCGCTAATGCGGCACGCACAGCCGCTCCATTTTCCACCGTTTCGGTCAATTGAGATTGAAGTGCGACGATGTCATCAGCCTTCGCAAACTCGGTCAAGCGTTGTTCAAGGTTCTCCAAAGCCACCTTTTGGTCCGCAACTGTTTCTGCAAGCGTGCTATCGCGTTGTAAAAACTCAGGAAGCGTATCGTTCGGGATAACATCTGCACGCCCCGCGACAAAACCAAGCAAAGCCACCACAACACCTGCACCCAGCATCGGCAAAATACCGCCCTTTGAATTGGTTTTCATATCGCTGGGCTCTTCTTTTGGCGTCTCATCCTGCTCAACAGCTGCTTCATCAGAACCTTCCTCGTCGGGTGTACTGTCCGTTTCGTGAGTATCATCGGCAGCTGCGTCTACGACCGTTTCATCCGACACAGGGTCAACTTTTTCAGTGATCGGCTCTTCTTCAGTTGTCTTTTCGGCCACCTAGTTAACTCCCTTGAATCTTGCTTACGCTCAAAAATACACTAATCAATCGCGTCACATCAGCCAGATATCTGTTTACTCAAGTCATCGCAGATCACTTGCACCGCCGCAAGAAGCCCCGCCGCATCCATCGTCGATGCCACCACGGTCTTCGCAACGCAGCCCGCCAACGGCGCCGCAGCAGTTGAACTGATTGCCACAAGCGTTGAGGCCGCTTCGTTTCCCGCAACATGCTTTGACAGAACCTCGGCTGCATTTGCAGAGAAAGCGGTCACAATGGTGCTTTGCTCGCGAAGTATCTTAGACACAACATCTTCCGGCAGCACTTTGGCCACCTGTCTGTACGCCACGATATCACGAACGACTAAACCCGACGCTGCCAAAGCACTTGAAAAGCTGAGCGTTGTCTGTTCGCCGCGGACATGAACCAACGGTCCTGATGACTGAGCCTTCAGCAAGGTTATCAAGTCAGATGCATCGCCATCCGCAGACACAGCGCGATAGCCCGCGTCGAATGCAAGCTCTGCGGTGCGCTGACCAACACAAAAAGCCGTTCGACCCACACCATCCGGCGCAAGACGCACAGCGTTACGCGACGTGAAGATGACCTGCTCATCATGGGTAAACTCTATTACTTGAGAAAGCGACTCAATCTCTACAAGCGGTGCACAAACAATCTCTACGGCTGCGCCAAGCGTCACACGCGCCTGCTCTGCGAACTGCGCCGCGTCAGGCTCAGGGCGGGTGATGATCACTGTGGGGCGAGCAGAAGGCATTGTTTGCATATCGCACAAATGGTAGCTGGCAGCATGATGACACGCAATGGCCTCCCTCTGACCATCTTGGGTCTTGAAAGCAGCTGTGACGATACCGCAGCGGCAATCGTACAAGTAGGCACTGAAGGGCCAAACATTCTGGCGCAGGTGGTTGAAGGTCAGACGCAGCTTCACAATGATTTTGGCGGTGTAGTTCCTGAGATTGCCGCACGCGCGCACACCGAAAAGCTGGATGGCTGTGTGGCAAAAGTGCTAGAGCAGACGAGTAAAACTTTGAGTGATATCGACGCAATTGCGGTAACATCTGGACCAGGTCTTATTGGTGGGGTCTTAGCCGGTGTCATGTGCGCAAAAGGGCTTTCCGCAGGATCAGGAAAGCCGCTGATCGGCGTTAATCATTTGGCCGGTCACGCCTTAACACCACGCCTTAGCGACGGTATTGCGTATCCCTATTTGATGCTGCTCGTCTCGGGCGGGCATTGTCAGTTTTTGGAAGTGAAATCACCAACAAGCTACAGACGCCTTGGCGGCACAATTGATGACGCCCCCGGTGAGGCGTTCGACAAAACGGCGCGTCTTTTGGGACTGGCACAACCGGGAGGACCATCAGTAGAAAATGAAGCAAAAAACGGCAATCCCAAAGCCTTTAAATTGCCGCGCCCACTTTTGAATCGTGACGGCTGCGACATGTCATTTTCTGGTCTTAAGACTGCTTTACTGCGCGCGCGTGACGCGATTGTTGAAGAACACGGCGGGTTGCCGCAAACGCAACGACGTGATCTTTGCGCCGCGTTTCAAAACGCCGTCACAGATGTGTTGGTGGAAAAAACACGGCGCGCCATCGCCCTTTGCCCAAATGCTACCGCTGTTGCGGTTGCCGGAGGCGTAGCTGCCAACATGACCATTCGTCAGGGCTTGGTTGAGCTTTGTAATGCCCAAGATCTGCCATTTGTAGCACCGCCCCTAAACCTGTGTACGGATAATGCCGCCATGATCGCCTATGCTGGAGCAGAACTTTTTGCACTAGGGCACTACGACGATTTGACCTTATCAGCGCGCCCCCGATGGCCGCTCGATCAAACCGCGGCACCAATGCTTGGCTCAGGCAAAAAGGGAGCCAAAGCATGACCATCACCATTTTAGGTTCAGGCGCCTTTGGCACCGCACTTGCCATTACTTTAGCTACAAACGACGATATTATTTTGGTGGCGCGGGACGCTAAGACGGCGACGCAAATCGATGCGGATCGGGAAAACAAACGTCGGCTACCTGGCTACAAGCTGCCGCCCAATGTGACCGTTACGGACAAGCTGCCTGGCGAAGGTACCGTATTGATCGCAACGCCCACACAGCAGCTGTCAGCAATATTGGTCCAAGAGCAGGCAGCATTGCGAAACAGACCACTGATAGCTTGCTGCAAGGGTGTAGATTTAAAATCGGGACTTGGGCCCGTTGGCTTAATGCAAGAGGCCGATCTTGGTGGGCCCATTGGTATTTTGAGCGGGCCAAGCTTTGCCAAAGACATCGCCGCAGGCCTTCCTACAGCGCTTACCCTTGCCATGAGCGATGACGGAACAAACCTGCAAAACGCCCTGAGTACGCCAACGCTTCGACTTTATCTCACAGATGATTGGCGCGGTGTTGAGTTGGGTGGTGCGCTAAAAAACGTGATTGCAATTGCATGTGGCGTGGCCATCGGATCAGGCCTCGGCGAAAGCGCGCGCGCGGCAATTCTGACACGCGGGTTCTCTGAAATGCGGACCTACGCAGAAGCCCTTGGGGCCAGAGCCGACACGCTTATGGGCCTGTCTGGACTAGGTGACTTAACCCTAACCGCGTCATCAGAAACCTCGCGCAATTTTAGGTACGGACTGGGGATCGGCGCCCGTAAAATGTGGACGTCTGAGGAAACTGTCGAAGGCGCAGCAACTGCGAAAGCAATGGCATCCCTAAACCGTGGTGACATGCCGATTATTGAAACCGTAGCGGCACTTGTAGACGAACAGATGACCGTCCAAAATGCGGTCAAATCACTTTTGAATAGACCCTTAAAGAAGGAAAGCTAATGCTTGTAAGTCTGATAGCTAAAGACAAAGACGGCGCACTTGATGTGCGCAAAGCGAACCGGGATGCGCATCTTGCGTACATCAAGTCGACCGGTGTCGTGCAGCAAGCGGGTCCAATTTTGAGTGACGCGGGCGAGATGATCGGATCTGTCGTTATTCTGGACGTGCAAAGCATGGCTGACGCCAAGGATTGGGCAGCATCAGACCCCTATGCCCTTGCTGGTCTGTTTGAGAGCGTGGAATTACTTCACTGGAACAGGGTCATTGGCGGGTGAAATACTGGCTGTTCAAATCTGAGCCAAGTGCGTGGAGTTGGGCGGATCAGGTCGCCAAAGGCGACACTGGCGAAGAATGGGACGGCGTGCGCAATTATCAGGCGCGTAATTTCATGCGTGAAATGGCTGCTGGTGACCGCGGCTTCTTTTATCATTCGCAAGATGAAAAAGCTGTCGTGGGAATCGTTGAGGTCATTTCAGAAGCACATCAAGACAGCACAACAACGCAAGACCGCTGGCAATGCGTGGACATCAAGGCAATCAAAGAACTGCCCAGCCCTGTTTCACTGGCAGAGATCAAAGGTGATCCATTTTTTGATAATATGCCGCTGGTGAAATCGCCAAGGTTGTCCGTACAGCCAGTGGCGAAGGAACATTGGAAGAAGATTTGTCAGATGGCTGGGTGCGAAACATAAAATGAGGGGTCCAACCCCTTGGACCCCTCATTCACCCCACGTGCTCCCTAGCACCACACGTGTTCAAATATAAAAGGTCCAAACCATTCTTGGTTCGTATTGATCGTTTACCTATTCGAACCTTTCGGTGCAAGCTTTTGATATATAAAATATCTTTCAAATTCAGTACATTCAGAGACTATTAACTAACGTAAAAAGGGCGCCTTAAATACGGCGCCCCTTCATAACCAATCAGCCGTAGACAGCTTCTTTTCCAAAATGCTTTGTCAGCATGTAGTAGACCACCGCACGATATTTACTGCGCTCCGACATTCCATAAGTTTCTAAAACTGATTTAATCGCCGCATCAAGTTCGGGACTATCTGCAAGGCCCGGCTTTTTAATAAGAAAATTGTTCTTAACCGTTTCAAGCTCTGCTGGCTGACCTGCGGCTACTGTGGACGCATCAGCGTTATAGATCGCCGGACCACAGCCAATTGTCACTTTGGTCAACAGATCAATGTCAGGTGTCATCCCGCATTTGTTCTTCAAGTCATCAGCATATTTCGCAATTAAATCGTCGCGCTTACCCATACCGTAAGTCCCCTCGTTAAAATACTACCGGACAACCACCTTGGCCCCCGTGCGCACAAGGTAAGCGCTAAGTCAGCCGCGTCAAAGGGAAAATTTTAGTGATGTATGGCGCCACGCATTTCCCAAAGACCTTAAACGCAAAACGCCACCGGTTTGACCCGGCGGCATTTCAAATACTTTTCATCGTAAAATTAGTAGCGGTAGTGCTCTGGCTTGAACGG
>JAHEEK010000022.1:0-12968 GCA_024640765.1 Thalassobium sp.
GCGTAGTTCAAACCGATACAGATGAACTTTCCAATTCCACCGACACAGGCCCCAAGGCGCAGGTTCTCTTGTGGCGTCCCCGTAACAAGCGGCAGGCTTGCCGGATCGATCCCAGCCAACCGTGCGATGCTGTCGGGCAAAAGCGCATTCCCCCCACATCATCAATCAAACCGGACAGGTCACGTACATGGCCAGTTGCGTCCAGCATTCCCGGCTTTTCCGCACCTTCGGCACCGTATCTTACAAGCTTCATTGCGCCCTCCTTTGAATAAGATTTGGCAGTATGAATGCCCCGCCTACGGCAAAGTAATCAATAGCTCGTCACGGAGACAAGACGGCAAGTGGACCGCGTCCTACCACTCAACGCTTGGCGCCAGAAACTTCAACAGCGCGCGGGACTGAACCGTAATGCTGTCGCGGTCGCGCATGGCGATGCGCAGCTCGCGTCGGGCCCAGCCTTCTTCAATGGAGATCATCACAATGTCTGTCCCCTCAAGGTAAGGCTCAACCGCGCCCAAAGGCAAAATCGCGATGCCCAGACGTGCCTGAACCATGCGCCGCACACCGTCGAAACTCATCACTTCTACGCGTGTTCTAATTTGGCTATTCAACTCATAGGCCTGCCGCTCAAGATGATGCTGGATAGAGCTACCCTACTGCAGCGCCACAAAATCTTCGCTCAGCACATCTGCAAATGTCACTTTTTCAAACCCCGCAATCCGGTGATCAGAGGGGGCCGCAATGACAAGCGTATCGCGCCTGTAGAGTACAGATTGCACCCCCGGTGCATCCGTGAACCCTGAATAGATCCCAAGTTCAGTTTCGCCAGAGCGCACCGCGTCCAAGATATCTGCACTGGTTTGCTCAATCAGCTGAATGCGCAGATCGGGGTGTTCACGCACGAAGGCAGCAAGGACTTCGGGCAAAAACTGCGTGATCGATGAGGTGTTTACCGCCACGCGAATGGTACCTTGGGTGCCGTCCACGTGGGCACCCATACTGACTTCCATGGCTGCAAGAGACTGCCGGATAATATGGGCGTGCTCCAAAAGTTCCTGCCCTGCTGGGGTCAACTCAACACCGCGTCGCTGTCGATAAAGAAGCGGTGCACCGATGGAACGTTCAAGTTCAGAAATGCGTTTGCTGGCCGCCGAAGCTGCGAGGTTATGACGCTTAGCCGCGCGCGCAATACTGCCAAGCTCCGCGACAGTAATGAACAAAGTAAGCGAGAAGAGATCGTAGCGCATCATACTAGCATCTTAGAACGCGACGGCTGAAAGCGCATCATTGAAAATGAGGTGACTGCCCCACGGCGCAACTGAACCAATGGTACAGTCACGCGATTTGTGGACAGTCACCCCAAATTATGGTCAAGCAGCCTGTGCTGAAACCGCCAAGGCCTCAACGTCTTTGCGAAGGCGATACGCGTCTTTGGTCTGGTCAATTTTGACATCGCTCCACGTGACAGCAGCCCCTTCCGCGACATCGCGCGTCAAGGTTACATTGTGCGCCAGACCCAATGGCAAGTAGCCGTGCTGAACCGATAAAGGTGCAGGACGCAGGCCACCGGAAACAGTATAACCGCCTTCGCCGTCCAAGACCTCGCCCGCCTTAAGGTTGCGCTTGGCGATTGCTGCCACGTCCCCACGGAACTCTGTAGCGACACCTGTTGGTTCGCCGCGGATGCCGATGCTGGCTACAGAATAGGGCAATTCCAGTCCGATCAAATGCCAACGACGGCTTTCGCACATGTAGCGCCCTGATGGGTCTGTGACGACCTTGTATTACTCAAAACAATTTTTGAGGTATTCCGTATCCGCCTCAAAACACACCCAAACCCCCTTGCGAATATCAAAGGGAATTTGCGAGCCGTCTTCGCGCAAACAAGAGATCACCTCGACCATGCCTTTACGCTCAAGCACACCGCCTTCTGAGCGGGGGCGCGCCAGTGTGGAGATGTCATCAATTGATCCCGGCGGAAAGACGAGACCCTCGGCCGGCGCATCCAAGCCGCACACATTAGCGATGGCGGCACTTTCAATAGCGGGTTTAGAGCCGTCCAAAAATGCGTTGAACATCTTGCGATTAAGACGACCCCGCTCCGCTTGCTCTTGGGTCAGCCCCCAGTGGTCCCAGACCGTATCCGGCGTAGATTGGCGGTAGTGCGGCATCCATTTGTGTCCTCGTCCAGCGGCCACCACCGAGAACCCACACGCGCGCGCCCAATCGACCAAATCCGCAGCAAGGGCCGGTTGATCACCGTATGCCATTGAGTAAATCACACCGGCCTCACGGGCCTTTACGCCAAAGCCCGGCCCAACGAAGGTGTCGGCCTCGACAGTGACGTTAATGACGTGCTTACCCTCACGAAAGGCAGTCAAAATATGGGTAACAGCCGCCATCGGGTTGCCTGTGCATTCGATGATAATCTCAACGGCAGGATGGGCTACCAAAGCTTGCCAATCATCACCCACATGGGTTGTGCCGTCGCGGGCCGCAGCATCAAGACTGTCCGCGTTATAGCGCGCCGAGTCCCAGCCTACCAACTCAAGATTGGACTTCGCCGCGGCAGGGTTCAGATCACAGATGCCCACGATATGAATGCCCGCCAAAGAAGGGTACTCGCCCAAAGTCTTTTAGGGGCAACTGACCCTTTTTCGCGCACTTGATGAGGCCAAATGGGATATCCCACAGCGTGTCAAAATTGATGATCCGAACTTCGGATGGCAGAAGCGCAGCACAAAGGGGTTGGATGTTCATGACATCCCAGGAACACACCTTGGCATTCTGCGTGAACCCCACGTAGAGAAATTGGGGGCACTAATTGAAACAAGTATCACAGCCGCATTAAAGACGTAAGGTGCGCCGTAATGCAGGCTCGTGACACAAACCGCAAACGCCCCCTGATCGTGATTGGCGTCATGACAAAGCTCGCCAGCCCCCAGCTTGAACGCTTGCTGAGCAGTTTAGCAAAACTGACGATGCCAATGCATCATGATCTCTGCCTCATCATAGTTCAAAATCAGCGTGAAATTACGTTGGCACAAACACTCGAGGCTGCGAATTTTACGTTTCCCGTTGCGGTTATTGGAGAACCGGTTGAGGGCGTTGCATCTGCGCGCAACCGACTATTGGCTGAAGCCGACGTCCTTGGCGCAAAGCTATTTCTGGGCGTGAACGATGACCAAGCTGTCTGTGAAGATTGGGTCATTGCGTTTGAAAAAGCTGCGGAAAAACTGCCTAATTTCGAAGCATTCATGGGGTGGGTTACGCACGAATTTGAAGGCGTGCGATCCGCGTGGATGAGCCCGCCCGACGTGGGCCGCGAAGGTTTGGGTGAACGCAGGGCAGCACTCACCATGGACAATTATGCCTTGAGACGCTCAGTATTTTCCAAATCAGCCGGCCTCGGCATGCGGTTTGACACTCAGCTCAACGGCACCGGCAAAGAAGAATTAGAATTTTTCAGACGCTTCGAACGTGCCCTAAAGCTTAAATGCGGAACAGTTCCCCAAGCGCTTTCATACCAGTTGATACGCAACGGCCAAGCGACATTGCGTACGATGCTCGCGCACAAATGGCGCGACTGCATTGTGCATTACCAATTCCTGATCGACATTATTCCAACCAACAAGAGCAAATCAGAAATAGACGCCTACCGGGTAGTTTGGGGCCTCGCCCTTTTAGCGTTTGGTCGGGCAGTCATGCAATTGTTAGGTGCAGTCAAAGGGTCGGGGGGCTTTTCACACCGCCTGAAGCAAAACCTCGGGCGCGCGCTTTGTGAGTTGGTGGGTTTTGTGGCATTTTTTGGTGTCAGCGTTCAAAACGCAATTGGTAGAAAGTAACACCACCGCATTGTAGGGATCCACCAAGGACAAATACGAAAAATGGGACGTACCAACCCGAATGCTGGCCCGCCCCAAGATAGTTGCTACACCCGCTTCAAAACCCGCAAACGGCTGTCCCATTCACCACGATCAACATAGCACCCCCGAAGATGGCGGAAGCCTGTCGATGGATCAAAAGCCTCGCGGCCATGCATAACGCGACGGTTGTCAAAAACCACCATTTCGCCGCCACACAAGCGAAAAGCGATGCCATAAGCGGGATCACGAGTCATTTGCATGAACTTGCGGTACGCACGGTAAAACGCGGTCATCGTGCTTGGATCAAGGTCGAGAATATCCGCAAGATGCGCGTTAAAACAAACTTCGCGAACTTCACCTTTGGCCCCGAGTTCTATCACACGCTTGCGCGAACGGATGTCCGTTTCATTGTCATGAAACCGAAACGGAACTGATACGGTCGACAATATCTCAAATGCCTCCGGATCAGCTGTCCGCAAATCCTCAGCAACCGCAGCGCCATCACAAAATGTGGACCCGCCACCTTGGGCCTCGTTAGCAATGCAGTGCAGGAATTGATAGCCGGGAGGCGCATCTTGATTTGTCAGATCAGTGTGCAGAGGCAGCGCATCAGATGTGTAGGCAAGGTTAATCGGGTCAGGTTTGGACATGACCTCAAAAGTCACGCCAAAATTGGTCTCGCGCAGATGCCCGATGCGGCGCGCAACTGTTTCGCCTGCCTCTGGATCATCAGCCAACCCCGTCACAATCGACAGGCCGTATCTTTTTGTCTGCTCAAGCCACTCGGCAAGGGCACCATTCGACGACATAAGTGCGCTGGCATCTTTGCGCGGCACACCATGGTCGCCAAGCTCGGCGCGCCAAGGAACAGGTGCAATATCCGCGGGATCATAGCGTACTTGTCCAGGCCGATGCGCCTTGACCCAATCAAGGTCAAATCGACTTGGCGCCGCCCCTGGCGTCCACGTAAGGATCAAGGCATCGGCGGTGATTTCAGCCTCATACGGCGCAAGGTCAAGCGGCACGCTGGTAAGGTCAAAGTCACGCTCCCCTGTTTTGGCATGAAAGCCGGAAGGGTCGCTGTCACGCAGCCAAATATACGGAAACTGGCCGACAGTGCCGTCAGGCCAAGATATCTCAAGGCTCTCAGCCCCAGATGTAAGGTTCGGTGTCATAGGTATCTCCGATGAGAATGTGATGTCAGAAAACTGAAAACAGACGTTCACCTAACAGGGGGCGGCCACCACTCCTGAGCCTTACCGTGCGGGTGGCCCAGACATCTTCCCAACACAGCGCACATGGCTCCTCCCGAAATGCTACCACTCGACTAGAGCACGAACAGCGATACGGTCAAAGAAATTCTTGAATGGCTACTCTTGCGACGCTTACGTGAAAACACACCGCGACACCCGATGTGCGGTTGATCAATGAGCAATACCAAGTTTCTCCAAAACGGACGGCACCGCTTTTTTCATCGCGAAAAATCCCTTGGTTGCGTGAGGCCAAGCGATTGTATCGAACGAGCGGCGCGCTTGAATAAGTTTAATACCCGCTGCTGCCAGATCAGGATGTGCTTCTGCAAGCGCGGTCGCAGTCGGCCCGATAGGCGCATATCCTGTAACCACCGTTTTTGTTTGGTGCCGTTCACAAGCCTCAATGATTTCGTTTGCCCATGTGTCCTGATTGATGATCACAGCGCCACCACATGCGTCCTGCATCGCGCCTGACGCAAAGCGTTGCGCTAACTCTGCTACAGGCAAGGGTGATCTGCCGGTCGTTGCCAGCGCCCCTATCGTTGCCACGGGCGCATGAGGCAGCGCGTCTGCAATCTGAATATCATCTTCTGTGACCACCAGCAGAAACTCATTCGGGACATCTGCTGCCGCGACCACATCCGGAAGCCGTTTGCGCAAATGATCACTCGCATCTTCAATCGGCGTGACGTTGGTGATGATCTGGTGGGTCGGACAGAACCGTCTGTTGGTAAATTTGGAAATATTTGAGACACGCGCGATGTAGGGCCGCCCCTTAGTTTGAATACCCGCAACCCAACGCCAGGCCAAAGTGTTCGATGCGGGATCGCCGTCTATCAAATGCCGCAGAAAGAAATCTGCGCCCAACTCCCAAGGCAGGCGCAAAGTGAAAATCCAAATTGACGCGAACCACATGCGCGCGTGGTTGTGCAAATAGCCGGTCGTGACCAGTTCTTCGACCCATGCGTCAAAGCAATCAATCCCCGTCTCACCCGCAATCGCCTCGCCGTAATACGCGGCCAAACGCCGATCTTTTTCAAGGCTTTTGAGCTGCCTGCGTAACCCCGCTTGGTGCGCCGGACAGACCGTCGGATGCTGTTCAAGCCATCCTTTGAAATAGGTTCGCCAAAAAACTTCATGCACAAACCGTTCAGCTTTTTTGAAGTCATGCACGCGAAGTGTCGCCTCCAAAACCTCGATCTCCGTGATCAAGCGGTGTCTTATCCAAGGTGACAGCGCCGAGACATTTGCACGATATTCCGGACCCAAATCATAGTTACGGCATCGATCGTAGACATCACCCGCACGTTCGCTAAAGGCCGCCAGCCGCGCCAATCCTGCTTGCCGCGTTGGCGTGAAATCTGGCTGCTCAAAACGCGCGGCCAAGTCAACGATCAGATCTTTTGTTTTCATGTTTTCAGATCCCGCGCCATTGAACGTAAAATGCTGCAAAAAGGCCTCACGCCGCTGTCGTAATAGACGCTTATCAGGCCGCTTCATGAGACATGCAGTTAGCGGCAATTCCGTCTGGGTCGAGAGAAGATCAAACCAAAGTCGGATGTTGCCAAAGATTACGTCGCCCTAGCTTAGCCAATAATCGAAAGGCATAGCATGACACAGATTAAACCAAAAACCGCTGACCTTGTGGCACATTATGCCGTGCTGACAAAGGAAACGATGCCAGAGTTGGCGCGGACAACCCACCGCCATTGGCCCGTCAGAAACGATCACTGTTTCCAGCGTATTGTGCTGGATACCGTGTGTGGTGGCGTCTGGTACGACCATTTGGCGCGCCCAGCCTACAAACACTTAACCCGCGCACAAGCGATGCAAGCCGTAAGTCTATGCAGCAATATCATTGACGGAACAGCTGATCTGAATGCGTTGAACAAACGGTCCTTAGTTTGGCGCGGCAAGCTGAGTTAAGTCTCTGAAGCACAAAAAGCGCGCCTGTTTTCTGCACTCAAAAACTGCAGAAATGCGTGTCATCATCGTCACCTGTGGGGGCCTCAAAATCCCCCGCCTCTGGTATCCGCCCGAATGCGATTTTACCGCCAACGTATCCGCCCGGAACAGTGTCATGCACCCCGAGTGACAATGCTTTTCCGCCAAATCGCGACCGCATTTGATCCATCGTTTCACTAATCGTTTCCCACCGTGTGCGATCATCCGCATCGTTGGAAAGCGTATCAAACAGATCACCTGTTAAATCAGCTTCCGCGTCCAGCCCGTGCAGCATGACTGAGACAGCGTGGGGGCTGAATGGCATCGTCCGGCGCGCCTCAGCCAGACCTTGCGCTAGGGTTTTGCGAAAGCTGTGATCGTCACGCGATGGGGCAAACTGCCCTTCCCAATTCCAACGTTGCGCCTGAGCGCTTTTTGCACGGGTTGAGCGTAAGCGTTGACTTCGCATGGAAAGAGTCAGCCTTGACGCGCGCAGATCTGTTCGCCGCAGCCGCCGCGCCGCACCTGCCAGTAATTGTCGTGCGCAATCTTCTACTTTGTCAGGGCTGCGCCATTCACGCGGCAGCACGCGGCTATGACCAAACATGCGCTTGCGTGTCTGGGCGCGCGGGGCGTGTGTGCCGTGCAGTTCTTGTAAAAACCGCTCACCTTCGACGTTGCCCCAAATTGCGCGCGCTCGTTTCGGCGCAAGGTGCCAAAGCCCCACGAAATCAGTAACCCCCGCCGCGGCCAGTCGGGTAATCATACCGTCACCGACACCCGGCAACTTGGTCAACTTCAGATCGGCCAGCGCATCAGGCAGCATATCCAAATCCAACAAGAGCGTGCCATTTGGTTTATGCCGTTCCGCTGCGATTTTTGCCAAAAGCTCTGTCGGGGCCATCCCAATTGAACACGTCAACACAGGGCTGAACTCCCGCGCCAAGGCTGCCTTAATTCTTGCCGCCAGCGTCAAACACTGCCGCGCTTCACTTGGCAACAACACGCAGACAACTTCATCAATTGATCTGACGTCTTGGATCGGCACGACAGTTTCGATCACCTCAAGAATGCGGTTGTGCAACCGGACATAAACATCCGGGCGCGCCACAACGAATATCATATCAGGCACCAAAGCCCGTGCATCGCGTGCTGGCATGTTGTTTTTCACGCCCATGGCCTTGGCCTCGCGACTGACCGCGATGCAGCCCGTATGAGCGGAATCCAACGCAACGACACCTATGGGCTTGCCGCGCAATGCGGGATTAAAATGCTGTTCGGCCGAGGCGAAAAAGCTGTCAAAATCCAAATACAGCCGCTCAGGAAGGCGCGGATTTTCTGACATTTTCAACCCTCCTTTCAAACCCGCCACAGCCAAAGATAATACCCGTACTCGCATTGCCCAGTGGCCGCACGTTGCCTCATCACCCGATACTGCTACTTGCATCTTACCGAAATGCTTTTGCGAGGTTCAAACCAGATATGCCAGCGAGCAGCACAATTGAATTGCGCGATATGATTTTGCCTACACAGATTGGAAAGTATGGCCCTGATGATGTTGTGCCAGACCATCATTTACTTGATCTGGTGTTATCCGTTGACCCAAGCCAAGTTCTGATCCCCAACGATGATATGGCCCATGTGTTTGACTATGATCCCATGGTCGCAGCAATCCACGACGTGGCGGGTACCGGCCACCGTGCGACGCAGGAGTGGTTGATCACCGAGATTGCAGCGATTTGTGCAGCTCACCCTGACATCAAAAGCGCCGAGATTTACCTGCGTAAATTTCCGGTATTTGAACAAAGCGGCACGCTTGGCCTGCGGCTTACCCTAAAAGAAGACGCTTTAGCGAATATTCGTAATTCAAAGTGACGGACCGGCGTTGAAGGCTAGATCATATTCAACAGTTGTTCAGAAAGAGAGGCTTCAGGTGGATATCATAACTCTGTTGCTAAGTGCTGTTTTATTCGGCGGCATGACCTTTTTCAGTTTTGGCTTCGCACCGGTGCTTTTTAAACAGCTTCCAGTGGCCCAAGTGCGCCTACTTTTGCGTGGGACATTTCCATACTACTATTTAGGTATCATTGTGCTGTCCGCTCTGTGCGCTGCCGCAGCATTCCTAAACTCGGGTATCGCCGCAGCTTTGCTCGCCGTTATTTGCCTAAGTACAGTCTATGCGCGCCAAATACTGATGCCCCGGATCAACGCGGCAACAGACCGTGATGATGAGGCCGCATTCAAATGGCTACACGTCATCGACCTTCACACGCATCATCAGCAAGGGGCGTAATAAAGGGCGTAAACAAGTCATATCCCTTGGCCCTGATAACAAGTTCGTCGTTCGTGTGTTCAATGAAGGTCTCAAGGGGCACTGGCAACGTGGAGGTCGCTTCTATCGGGGCTGGTGGCAGCAGATCGACAAAGAAGACCGATCCAAAATCTACATCAACGACCAACCAACACTGGAAGTGGACTTCAAAGCCTTCCATCCAAACTTACTGTCCAATGAGCTAGGAGTACGTTTGGCTGATGATCCATATGACCTTGGAGAATTGTTACTTCCTAGTGTTATCACGACGCCAGAACAGCAGAGAGCGTACATAAAGCTTCTAGTCCTGATGGGGATCAACGCTGACAGCGACAAGAAAGCCTACCAAGCCTTCCGTAACAGTGACCGACAAGACAAAGTCGCAAACGGCCTAACGAACATCTAGTTAGGAGAGCTTCTGAAAGGCTTCATCAACAAGCACCCTCAGTTCGAGAATATCCTCTGCACAGGACAGGCCCTGAGGTTGATGAACATAGACAGTCAGATTGCCAACATGGTGATTGATCACTTCACCCAGAAAGATGTTCCAGTTCTCTGCATACATGACAGCTTCATTATCCAGTACGACAAGGAACCTGAGCTACGTCGTATTCTAGATCAAGCCACGCATCAGGTTACCAATTACACCATCAATCACGACATCAAGAATGATCGTAACAGTCATCATGGAAAGGTGTCTGGTAACATAAGAGAGTATGAACAGTCTGTAGAAGTCCAATTCCATACACCAATACGTATTGAGCCTACTGAACAGTATAATGACAGAAGAGCTAAGTTCACTAAGTGGCTAGAACTATTAGAGTGTAGGCAGAGTGAGTAGTGCTAGTAAGAGTGAGGACTGAAAGGCTGTCTCCTATGCCTCTCCCATTACTAAAGGAAATAGAAAGATTAAGCAGATTACAGATCAAACACGCAAAACGACCTTGGGGGTTACCCTAGCGATAACTGGCGCATTGCTGTTAACGCCCGATACGTTGCTCATGCGTCTTTCTCAGTTGGATGGCTGGAATATGCTTATCTGGCGTGGAAGTCTAAGTGGGCTAGCTTACTTGATCATTTGGGCCATGCTTGACGGCTGGAAGAGTGTGTCAAAAATTACACCGCTTAGCTTTAGTATTCTTCTGTGCTGCCAACTACTCAACGCCGTATTTTTTAGCTTAGCGATTGCACTCGCCCCTGTAGTAATAGTTCTGATTGGCGTTGCTACCGTCCCAGTTTTTGCAGCACTTCTATCAAGGTTCATCCTAAACGAGCCGCTGTCTAAATTAACGCTCGGAACTGCTTTTGTGGTGCTTGCTGGCTTGTCAATCTCCCTTCTGGGTCATGACGTCGATGGGGCCAGCATAAATGAAAGGAGCGTCATTGGCTTGCTGCTGGGCTTAGGGGTAGCTTTTGCGTTAGCCATGAATTTCACCATGATACGAAAAAATCAGGACGCACCATTTGTATTAGCAATGGCTTTGGGGGCTATGTGCGCAGCCTGTGTGGGTTATTTGTGCGCCGACACCTTACAATGGCTCCCTCCCATAAATATGCTGTCCATTGGATTAACTGGCATTTGCATTTTGCCCCTATCATTCGTTGCCCTGTCATATGCTGCAAGGAATGTTAAATCTTCAACGGTTAGTCTGATTATGCTGTCCGAGACTGTATTAGGGCCACTGTGGGTTTGGTGGGGGGTAGGCGAAAGCCCCAACACAATGATGCTGATTGGTGGTCTAATTGTGCTTACTGCCATTGCGATTTTCATCGTGCTTGAACGTCAGAGTGACGCCATCAGGTCTGCTTAACTGATCTATCAAGTATCATCGTTCAAACTATCTCAGAACGACCATCTACATCTTTACAAAGACTCACAGAAATCCTGCGTTGAAAACGCCTCGTCCTGTTTTAGTTAAATAGAAATGAAATGTTATGCGAAAATAACGGCACAGTCATCAGTTACGCTGTCCTCAAACTGGCTGATACTCAGAGCTAAAAGAAACTGGTCATCCATGAAGTACTCGGTAACGTGTTTGATGACTGTCATATTATGCTCGATGCCCAATGATGCCATAGCAGACAAGATAAGCTACTATACATTCCCGTCTATTGATGGAGGCGAGATTGACACATCCCATTGGAAGGGAAAACCATACTTAGTAGTTAATACTGCCTCACTTTGCGGTTACACCAAACAGCTTGAAGGACTGCAACAGTTATACGACGAGTACAGTGCACAAGGTTTTGAAATACTCGCTGTCCCATCGAATGACTTCAATCAGGAACTAGGCAGCGATAACGAGGTGAAAGAGTTTTGTGAACTCAATTATGCAACTGATATGCCGATGAGTATAACTTTGCACGTGAGAGGCAGAGAGGCTCACCCGTTCTTCAAAGAAGTTGAGGCCACCACTAACTTCACTCCTAAGTGGAACTTTAACAAAATACTAATTGGTTCAGAAGGTCAGGTTGTTGGTACTTGGGGAGCGCCAGTAAGGCCAATGTCACAGAAACTGCAACGGGTGATTCAGGAACAACTCAGTTACTAATCATTAAGACCTTGCTGTTAATCTTAACCAGTCGGAAAAGTTTTAGTGCAGCAATACCAATAATCTTTGGCGCCCAATATGGCGATCCTTAAAACCTATTCCAACTCACCACCAGCCAAGCGCCCTGCCATTACCAGCAATAATCATCAGACAAGTCACTACGTGAAGGGCAATCCAGAAGGTTCGGAAAGCTAGAGCCTTGGCAACGTCCGATTGCTTGATTGGTAGAAACTCAGGTTCGTCGCTATCTGTAACGCCAACAGGCATCCCTACAGTTCTTGCCCACACCTTTATCCATCGACGCTGTCCGCTCACCTTACTTCCTTTCTAAAAGTTGAAACAAGAATAAACTCTATTCAGACGCACGACAAATTATGAAACTGATTGATGCTGAGCAACCCAACCAAGCGATCAACCACCGATGTATAGCTGACCTTGAGGTCTGAACCACTCTTTCTGCTCATGCAGTCGACCTAGAAGATTGTTAACTTCCGAAATAGCCTCGTCAACAACACCAACGCTCTTGATCTCATGTTCAGGCTTGATGGAACTCTGTACGTGCATCAGCCTCTGTTCAGCTAAACTGCTGAGAGTTTTGCGAAGGCTCGTCTCAATGATCTCTATGTCACGCACAGTTAGCTCAAAGCTGGTATTAGGTTTCATGTTAAGGCGTCTCTCTATCTGTCTAGTAAAAAACATAGAGTGCCGAAGCTAAATGACGAGTTTGAATGCACCTAAACAGGCTATTGGAGGGCCAACATAAAGAGACCGAGTGGTCGAAGGCGCTCCTCTACTAAGGAAGTAGGTGTGATCCACGTTAAGCAACGAAAGTGGCGTGTGTGGTAATCGTGTGTGGTACTTCATTCTACGCCATTCATGAAACCCCTTATTTTTAGGGATTATATGGCTATATATGAGGTATGGCGGAGACGAAGGGATTCGAACCCTCGAGACCCTTCCGGGCCTACTCCCTTAGCAGGGGAGCGCCTTCGACCACTCGGCCACGTCTCCGCTGACCGTCCTAGCGGCAGGGGGGGTGGGA
>JAHEEK010000038.1:0-2652 GCA_024640765.1 Thalassobium sp.
CACGCTCGCGACTCGACGAACTGTGGCAAATCGAGCAATGGGGGCAGGATGACGAAGCTGACGCTACGGCAAGTTTAAAGCGATCGGCATTTATACACGCCCATCGCTTCTACAAAATGAGCTGAGTCACGCGGTATGCAAAAGTATACGAAAAATTCTGTCTCATTTTAACGAAATGTTCACCAAAATGCACCGATTTTTGTGGTGATCTCTTGACCGGCTGACATAAAACTTGTCATGGTCTGTTGCATTGCAGAGGGAACTCTCGCATTCAAGCCAATTAATTCAATTGGATCAGACTGCCCCTATGGGGTGGAAAACAGGATGAGGTAAAAATGAAAAAAACCGTATTTCTTGGTGCATTGACCGTAGCTGGCCTCGCGGCTGGTTTGGTATCTGCTGGCACCCTCGATGATGTTAAAGCACGCGGCAAACTGAACTGTGGTGTGACCACAGGTGTTCCAGGTTTTGCCGAGCCTGACGCAAATGGCGTTTGGCAGGGTTTTGACGTTGCTGTGTGTCGCGCGGTTGCGGCGGCTGTATTGGGCGACAACATGGCTGTTGAATTCGTTCCAACAACCGGCAAAACGCGTTTCACCGCTTTGGCATCTGGCGAAATCGATCTGCTCGCCCGTAACACAACATGGACAATGTCCCGCGACGTTGACCTGAAGTTCGAATTTGTTGGCGTAAACTACTACGACGGTCAAGGCTTCATGGTTCCGGCTTCGTTGGGCGTATCTTCAGCCGCTGAGCTGGATGGCGCGACTGTTTGTATCCAAACTGGTACAACAACAGAGCTGAACTTGGCTGATTTCTTCCGTGCGAATGGCATCTCTTACGAGCCGGTGCCAATCGAAACCGGTTCAGAGGCGGCTCAATTGTTCCTCGCAGGTTCCTGCGACGTTTACACGACTGACCGGTCCGCTTTGGCCGCTCAACGTGCAAACTTCCCAAATCCAGACGACTATGTTGTTCTCCCTGACGTCGTTTCCAAAGAGCCACTCGGCCCATTGGTTCGTCACGGTGACAATGACTGGGGCGATATCGCGCGCTGGACTTTGAATGCTTTGATCACAGCTGAAGAGCTGGGTGTGACTTCCGACAACATTGCTGAAATGTCTGCGGGCACAAACAACCCAGAAATCAACCGCCTGTTGGGCTCTGAAGGCACTTTGGGCGAAATGCTCGGTCTGGACGCAGAATGGGCAAAACGCGCCATCATGTCCGGCGGCAACTATGGTGAAGTGTTCGAAAGCAACATCGGTGCTGCAACAAACATCGGCTTGTCCCGTGGTTTGAACGCACAGTGGAAAGACGGCGGTCTGATCTATTCACCACCATTCCGCTAAGAACATATTGGATTGGGCGCAGAGAAATCTGCGCCCTTTTCATATCTAAGCCTAAGACAAATCTGAAAATATAAAATTCAAAATAAATTCAGAAACTCAGGGAAAAATTCTATGTCATTAACGACACACACAGAGGCAAGCAAGTTCAGCTTGTCGATGTTGATAAATGATACCCGCTACCGATCAACAACATTTCAAGTAATTGCGCTGATCGGGCTTATTTTCGCGATGGGCTATCTTGTTTCTAATCTTCTGTCGAACTTGGCCGACGCAGGTCTGAATATCAGCTGGAGATTCTTCGGTGAGACCGCGGGCTATGACATCAATCAAATGCCCATCGAATATAACAATCAGATGAGCCATGGCCGCGCCTCTATGGTGGGGGCTGTGAATACGCTGATCGTGGCCTTCTTGGCCTGTGTGAGCGCCACCGTTTTGGGCGTCATCGCCGGGGTGCTGCGCCTTTCAAATAACTGGGTCGTCTCGAAACTCATGGCCATATATGTGGAAGCCTTCCGCAATGTGCCGGTTTTGATCTGGATTTTGATTATCTTTCTTGTCATGTCGAATGTCTTGCCGCAGCCCCGTGAATTTCGTGGTGATGCAGCGGCAAGTTCCATGTGGTTCGATATGGTCGCCTTCACTAATCGCGGGGTTTATATTCCTCGGTTGGTTTTGGATGATCTTGGATGGGTTGTATTCGCCGCTTTTGGTCTCTCGATCATCGGTGTTTTCGCCTTCAGGCGCTATGCTAGAAACTTGCTTTTCAAAACTGGACGTTTGATCCCGACTTTCTTGCCATCCATTGGTATTTTGATTATCCCAACTGTGCTGGTCTATTTTGCTTTGGGCAGCCCGATCGGGCTGGAGAACCCTGCACTGAAAGGGTTTAACTTCAAAGGTGGCCTGCATTTGCGCCTGTCTTTGATTGCACTTTGGTTTGCTTTGGCCATCTATACTGGAGCGTTCATTGCTGAAAATGTTCGTGCAGGGATTCAAGCTATCAGCTATGGTCAAACGGAGGCTGCTGCTGCCTTGGGTATGCGTCCGGGTCGGATCATGTCACTGATCATTTTGCCGCAAGCGCTGCGTGTCATTGTACCGCCGCTGATCTCCCAATATCTCAACATCACCAAAAACAGCTCGCTGGCCATTGCCGTCGGCTATATGGATATCACTGGCACATTGGGCGGCATCACCCTCAATCAAACTGGCCGCGCGATTGAGTGTATTTTGGTGCTGATGCTGTTCTATTTGGTCATCAGCCTGTCAATTTCGGCGATTATGAACGTCTATAACA
>JAHEEK010000007.1:0-62714 GCA_024640765.1 Thalassobium sp.
TGGATCAGCGCACCCTTTGGGTCTTTGTGTTGCTCGTTTTGGTTGTACGCGGTGCCGGTCCGTTTTCAGTGGACCGGTTATTAAAACGTACCGTCGTCTAAAGCCAAACTTCCTTCGCAGACGCATCCCAACCAATTGTTGTTTGGTCTTGGGACATAATAATCGGTCGCTTCATCAATGTGGGATGCGCCAGCAACAGCTGGATCGGTGCGATCTGACGCTCCTCTTCCGACAAGCCGCGCCAGGTGGTTGAGCGTGTATTCAACAGCTTTTCGCCAAACAGGTCGTGGAAAACCTTAAGCTGTGCCTCGCTTAGCGGAGCATCACGCACATCGTGCAATACAGAACCCTCAATCTCTTTGAGCGCTTTGCGGCACGTATCGCACGCCTTAATCCCGTAAATAGTGATGGTCATTTATTTCGAAGCTCCTGCATTCTTGTTACTTGATTTTCAAACTACGGTGCTAGCTAATTCATTACACAGTTCGTTCCAGCGGCGCACCGCTTGAATACAATCACGATTGCCGCCAAGCGCGGTTCGACACTAAGGAGATAGCGGATGGCTACTGGCACCGTAAAATGGTTCAACCAAACAAAAGGTTACGGCTTCATCGCACCGGATGATGGCGGCAAAGACATTTTTGTACATATTTCGGCTGTTGAAGCCGCTGGCTTGCGCGGCTTGAACGACGACCAAAAAATTCAGTACGAAATGATTTCAGGTCGCGATGGCCGCGAAAGTGCTGGTGAGTTGGTTCTGCTGTAACCGGCAATCACGCGTTTACTAAATTCGAAGGCCCGCAACGGTTGATCGTGGCCGGCTTTTTTGTTTGCAACAGGGTACGTGCACCTAGTGACTGTGCGAAGTCCCACCATGTGAATGATATGTGACATGGCTGTGGCGCTTTACATGGCTATGCGTGATCACGTGTTTGTGCCGCTTTCGAGCGTGCGAAACAGGGTGCATCATCGCCTGCTGGTAGCTTCCAGCATTTGGCTTACCGCAGCAAATAACACCACTAATTGTGACAGGCTGCAAACCCACAGGGCAATAGTTGGCAGCGCTGTCGTAGCGGTAAACACGGTCTCTCGCTGATGCTGCGACGGTCGTTGTAAAAACCAGTCCGGCACACAGTGCAATTGTTTTGATCATAGCAAATCCCTGCACTGACGCGCATTACTCGTCAACATTCCTACGGTGCCGTGTTGCACCGCATAGGTCAAACTCGACGACGGAAACGGTCTGTTTCCAAAACCATAACGCTCAGCCTAGTCGGGCTTGGCGATCGCCATGAATTCGCGCCACTCACCTTTGGACATGCCGGATGTTTCTTGAGTCACTTCTTCACCTGACAACATACGGCGCAAACACTCAACGCCGCGACCAGACAACTGTGCGCCGCCCATACGGTAATCTTCAAACGCGCCATACGCAAAGGGCACCCAGTCTTTGACCACATCACAGATCGCATCAGCGTAAACACGTATTTCATATTGCGCATGGCTGTCTGCGCGCAGACGCAGGAAATGGAAAAGGTTGTGCAAGTCTACTTTCCAATACCACTGGGTATAAATGTTGGCAGGTAGGTTCATCCGCGCAAGCTCTCGTGCCAACCCTTGCTGGCCATCCTCACTGATCATCTCTTCGTAGTGATCATAAGCGCGGTTGCTATCGGCCTTCAGGAATTCGAGCACCCGTGCTGCCTCATCCCCCTGAAGTGCTTCGCCGCGACCTTGGTTGTTTATCACAGACTGCGCCGCAAGATGCTCGGGAGCGGGGATATAGAACTCACGGTCAAGAATTGAATAGCGCGCAGAATACTCATTAACGTTCGCTGTGCGGTGACGGATCCATTGACGGGCTACAAAAACCGGCAACTTCACGTGCAGCTTGATCTCGCACATTTCAAACGGCGTTGAGTGCCAGTGCCGCATCAGATATCGGATCAGGCCTTCGTCATTTTGAACTGACTTGGTACCCTTACCATAGCTCACGCGTGCCGCTTGTGTAATTGCGTTGTCATCGCCCATGTAATCAATGACGCGGATAAAGCCGTGATCCAGAACAGGTTTCGCCTCATACAAATGTGCTTCCATACCAGGCACTGTGGCGCGCGCTGTTTGGTGACGCATAGCGCGTTGTGCATCGATTTCGGCTTGTTGCTCGGGCGTTACAGGCATGGTGTTGTCTTTCTGTCCAGATTCGCCTCTGCACTATATCTGGGAACTGCCCATCAATAAACGCCCATATGCTGGGGTTTTTCGCCGCTGGCTTGTTGACTTAAATCACCAGAAATTAGACTATCGGGCTGTGTAGTGATTGTCAGTGTAAGGGTTTAAATGTTGGGTATTTTTCCGCGATTGTTGATTGCAACCCTTGGCTTTGCGCCACTTTTAGGATGTGGCGGTGACGGGACGAACCCGTTCATCATCGACAGCATTCCAGCACAAGACACCACAACTGACTCAAACACGGGTTCAGAAGCCACGCCAGACAACCGCTTTTTGTTCAGCCCGTCGGAGAACCTCATTCTAAACTCAGTCGATTTTGATGAAACAACCAATCAATTGGTCCTGAATAACCTTCCGTTCGACAACTCCGACATAACGGGCGGTATTTACGAGCAGGTTCAACAGATTAACGCGCGCACCATCGAATACCGAAGCGAGCGCGCAGGCGATCAACCTTTTGACACCTACTACGCCGTCGTCATCCGCTCGCCCGAATACGAAGAAACTGCGGTTGCCTCAGGCGATTACCTTGGCTTTGGCTATGGCGGCGCGAACCTTCGGCGCATCGGCAACACGATCACCCTACCGGGCGTTGCCACCTACACCTACGCGGGCGATTATGCGGGGTACCGCACGTTTGATCAGGGACGCGGCGGGATTGAACTGGTGACTGGCGACATCCGCATTGATGTCGATTTTGCAGATATTGATGTGGTCGAAAACATTGGCGGCACCCTGCGCGGCGCAATTACAAATAGGCAACGTGCTGCCCCCGGTGGCGGCGCTGCGATCCCAAGTGCGCTACCTAATGTATTGCTGGTGGACACCGAATCTAATCGTGACGGAGAAATCAACGAAGCCGAGGCCGGAACTGCCTTTGAGGGCGACCCGCGCGACAGCGGTATCTATGACGGCGGCTTTAACGGCGAAGATGCCGCAGCCGTTGCGGGGTTCATAAAGATTGAAGGTGTCGCAGGTATTCAACGTGTGGGGTTCGATACGGTCACATATTCGCAGGTCATTGATGGACAAGCACAGCTCTTTACTCAAACAAGTCTGCCGAATGATTTGCGCCTTGTGCGTGAACGTATTGGACGCGGTGAAGTCATTGCAGACTTCACATTCCAGCTGCCTGCGGGTGCTACTTTGGTTGAACGTGAAACCGATACGATTGTGCTCAGTTCAGAGTTCAACGCCCGTGAAGTTGGTGTTTTCAGCACAGATAGCGTCAACCGCGATCCGTGACGTGGGGAGGCACCCTGTCCTACTGTGCATTTGCCTATTGGCTTTCGCCATAGGCGCGCCCCAGACAGTGATAGCCCAAAGCTCAGGTCAGTTACGTCTGAGCAAGGAAGAAGCACGGGTATTTGCGCAAACCTTGGTTAATCAATCCGAGCCGCGCGCCGCACGTGAGGTGGCACTTGGACTTTTGCGTGCCGACCCTAACGATGTTTCAGCACTTTTTTCACTGGCGGCAGCTGAGCGTTTACTGGGTAGGTCCACTGCCGCACGGTTTGCCGCCAAAGGAGCGTTTAGCAAAACCGCAATCGGGTCAGAGAAATTTGCAGCGGCGATACTTGTTGCTGAAAGTCATCTTCGTGATGGGCAACATACCCGCGCCCAAATTTGGCTAAGACGTGCCGAGCCTTTTGCGCGCGGTGTGGCGCAACAAGCGGCACTTGCCAGAAACTATGCGCAAGTTGCGCGAGCGAACCCGCTTACGTTTGAGTTGGAATTTCACGCAGGACCGAACAGCAACATCAACAACGCCCCCAAGTCAGACAGCCTAATTTTCAACGGGATCGAAATTGCTGCAAGCGGTGCCAGCCTTGCGCTTTCAGGCACCGAAATTTCTTACGGGCTAAAGCTTCGTCACAAACGCCGATCAAATGACGGCACCGCGTTGTCTTTTGGGGCGCGGCTGAACGGCACCAATTACCGGCTTTCAGATTCCGCAAAGGCACAAGCCCCTGAGGCGCGTCCAAGCGACTTTGCATTTTATGAGCTTGGAATTGACGCGCGCTACGACGCAAAGCCCACAGCGAATGCAGTCAACGCACTCAGATTTGAAATTGGCGCAAACTGGTACGGCGGCCAAAGGCTGACGAATTTCGCAAAAGTAGAAGCAGAGCGGCGCTTTCGCTGGGGGGTGCGGCGACTGGCGCCTTTGGGTTTGGAATTACGCGCAACGAAAGGCTAGACGCCGATGAGCGGTCCTCGACTGTGGCCTCGGCAACGCTCAAAAGAATACAGACCTTAGCGGGTGGGTCACGCCTAAGTTGGTCAGCAAGCATTTCAAACACAGCGTCACGTTCAGCCCTTATTGAGCACTCAAGCGTTTCCGCAAATATGACCTACGCCCCAGCGAAACCGATATTTGGCGCCAAAACGGAATTTGGCGTTTCACTTGGTCAGCGTGATTATGCACAAGTCGTCAGCATTTTTGGCCTAGATAGCCGCAAAGATACGCAAGCAGGGATCAGCGCGCAGTTTTTACTGGAAAAAATCAACCTCTACGGATTTGCACCGCTGGTAACCCTGTCCGCCTCAAGCACAGAATCAAACATCAACCGCTATGATATCCAGCAAACAGGTGTATCATTGGGGATAGCGTCGGCCTTCTGATCGGCAATCGAATTCTCAAAGCGAAGGAGCCAAAAACATGGCCTTAACTTACCTGCACACGATGGTTCGCGTGAAAAACCTCGAGGCATCAATGGCTTTTTTCGAGCTGTTAGGCCTGAAAGAGACGCACCGCACTGACCACGAAGGGGGGCGCTTTACTCTGGTTTTCATGGCCGCCCCCGGTCAGGAAGAGACGCCAGTTGAGTTGACCTACAACTGGGATGGCGATGATCAATTACCTTCAGATAGCCGCCATTTTGGACATCTGGCATACCGCGTCGACAACATCTACGAAGCCTGTCAGCATTTTATGGATAACGGCGTAACGATAAACCGCCCGCCTCATGATGGGCGTATGGCTTTTGTTCGCTCACCAGACAATATCAGTGTTGAATTGCTACAAGCAGGTGAGGCGTTGGCGCCTGCAGAACCATGGGCCAGCATGAAAAACACTGGTCACTGGTAAAGACACCACGTTCTAACCAGCCCTACTGCGACTAACGTCAGGTTGGTTCTGCCAAACATTCTTTGGCCTAAATTCAAAGGAGTGCGGACATCCCGCGCTCCTTTTGCCTACGTGGACGTAGCCAACACTTAATAGATGTATCGGATTTGATCAGTCCAGTGACGGTCCACGCGTTTCAGCCCATGCGTAATGTCATCCAGGCTTTTAAGATCAAGCACCTGATGCGCCTGTAGACCATCTGCGTGGCGTGCAAACAACTCGTCTACCACTTTACAGACATGCCTGCCGTTCTCAGTTAGTTCCACCCGAACAGAGCGACGATCGATTTCGCACCGCTGGTGGTGCATATATCCCATCTCAACGAGTTTTTTGAGGTTATAGCTTACATTACTGCCTTGGTAGTACCCTCGTGACTTAAGCTCTCCGGCGGTGACTTCATTGTGGCCGATGTTGAATAATAGCAGCGCCTGAACGGCATTGATGTCGAGCAAGCCAACCCGCTCAAACTCGTCTTTCAAAACATCGAGGAGCAGCCTATGCAGCCGCTCCACCAGTGACAACGCATCAAGGTAACTTGAGGCAAATGGGTCTTTTTGCTGGGTAATGCCCGATCCGGGAAGATTTCCTTGCATTCTCATGGCCGTGCCTCCGTCAACTAAATGTTGCGCAAGGCTTAGAAACCAATCGCTAATTACCGGTTAAAACGCCGCCATCTTTCAGCATGTGCGCGGAAATCTCTGAAATCATATCCAAAAATGCAGGCGGTGTTTCGACCTGACCCGTGATCCACTGATACAGATCGTGGTCATTTTCAGCCAATAGCGCATCATATGTGGCCAGCTCACCGTCGGTCATTTCACGCAGTTTACTATCCGCATAATCCATCAAAATGACATCCATCTCTTTGATGCCCCGCCGGATTGAGCGCATGTAAAGACGCTTGATTTGCGTCTCACGCGGCTCGTCGGCAGGCGGGATCGGCTGTGGAATTTGGGGAAGTTCGCTCATGTGCCCGCCTTAATTGCAGCGCGCAGGCGCTTTTCAACAATACCCATACGCTCGGTTTCGCGGTAAATCCGTGCTTTGATGGCGCGAAGTTCCAACAACAATTCATCAACACCGTCAGGGAGGTCCTGCCCCATATCGGGTGCCTCTACACCCTCGCCTTCGCCGTTCAATAACCAGCTGAATGACACGCCGATAATGCCCGCCATCATGGTCAACCGGTTGGCGCGCGGCTCAGACAGATCCTCCTCCCACGATTGCATTGTGGTCAGTTTCACACCAAGGCGCTTTGCTAGCTGTGCTTGGCTGATGCCAGCCGCCTCACGCGCGCCGGCAAGCCGATCCCCGAAAGTAGAGGTGTCCTCGCTAAACCAATCTTCGTTTTGCTGTGTCACATCTTCCATTACAGGCCTCTTCCGTCTAAGGGATATTTTAATCGTTCTAACACGTTCTTATCACCGAGCAAAACGGAGCCTACAATGTCTTTTCTGTCCAAAACACTTGATCGCGTCAAACCGTCACCGACAATTGCCGTGACGACCCTTGCTGGTGAGTTGAAGGCAAAAGGCATGGATGTGATCGGCCTTGGTGCAGGTGAGCCGGACTTTGACACTCCGCAAAACATCAAAGACGCAGCCGTTACTGCAATCGCTGCAGGAAAAACCAAATACACAGCCCCCGACGGCATTCCTGAGTTGAAGCAAGCAATCTGTGACAAGCTAAAACGCGACAACGGACTGGAGTACACCCCCGCACAGATCAGCGTGGGCACTGGCGGCAAGCAGACGCTTTATAACGCCTTCATGGCAACACTAAACGAAGGCGACGAGGTCATTATCCCCGCCCCATATTGGGTCAGCTATCCGGATATGGTTCTGCTAGGTGGCGGCACGCCCGTGGCCGTTGAAGCAACCCTTGAGAACAACTTCAAAATCACTGCGGAACAGCTTGAAGCAGCCATTACGCCCAAAACAAAATGGTTTATCTTCAACTCACCCTCAAACCCAACGGGTGCGGGCTATTCAGCAGATGAGCTAAAAAAACTCACAAACGTTCTGCTAAAGCACCCGCATGTTTGGATCATGACAGACGATATGTACGAGCATCTGGCCTATGATGATTTCAAATTTGCGACCCCTGCGGAAGTAGAGCCTAAGCTTTATGATCGCACCCTGACATGCAACGGCGTTTCCAAAGCCTATGCGATGACCGGATGGCGCATCGGATATGCGGCGGGTCCAGAAAACGTGATCAAAGCGATGCGTAAAGTGCAGTCGCAATCAACATCGAACCCCTGCTCTATCAGCCAGTGGGCCGCCGTTGAGGCACTGAACGGCACGCAACACTTTTTGCCCGAACATAACGTGGTCTTCAAACGCCGCCGCGACATGGTTGTGGACATGCTGAACGCTATTGACGGCGTTACCTGCCCCACACCCGAAGGTGCGTTTTACGTATATCCCAACATCGCCGGTTTGATTGGAAAAACTACACCCAAGGGCACCGTCATTGAAAACGACGAGGCTTTCTCAACCGCGCTTTTAGAAGACAAAGGTGTGGCCGTTGTGTTCGGTGCAGCATTCGGACTTTCGCCAAACTTCCGCGTCAGCTACGCTACATCAGATGAAAACCTGAAAGAAGCCTGCACACGTATCCAGACTTTCTGCGCAGCCCTAAGCTAAGCGAGAGACCTTATGAGTAGCGATCTACCCGAGTACTATTTCCGCATCCGTGAAAACGGCGCGCAGGTATTTCGGGTGGACGCAGAAAACCGTCAACGGCGCATCGACATGGAGCCGCTGGCGGTTCTCAACATTCGTAACAGCGAGATAAAACCGCAAGGCGACCGTGAGCTAAGCGAGGCTGATCTTGCGGTGATCCGCGAATGGATGGAAGAGCGTCAAGAGTTGCTCGCAGCCCGTTATATGGATGACATCCATCGTGCGATTGACAGTCTGAACCTGACTGTACAATGGGCGCAATCCAAAGCCAGTGACGACCAGCTTGAGAAAGTAACCGACGCACTGCTACTCGCCATGCACGACCTGCGCAGCGTATTGGTGCGCAAAAAAGCAGATCGCATCGTGGGCAAAGACTAGCCCACCTGCTGGTGTACCTCAATCACATTGCCTTCGGGATCGTGAAAAAATACCTGATGCCATTCCTTGGCAAAAGCCGTTCCGTAATCTGAGTACGGCACATTATTCTCATCCAAAAGCTTCAGAAACGCCGCGATATCATCGGTCCGAAATGCGATGTGCCCCCGGTCCACGGGGTTGATGGTTTGGCCATTTTTAAACGCTACATCCAAGTTCCGCTCGGCCAAATGCATCTGCATCCCACCATCTGTGGCAAAGCGGATTGAACCACTATAACCCGCCTCTTCGGTTTCATCGGTGCGCGGAAAATTATCTTGAGGAATGTCATCAAGCCCCAGCAGACCAGTGTAGAAATCATGCATGCGGTCAACGTCGCGGGACACAAAATTGATATGGTGGAATTCAAGCTTCATCGAAAACGGTCCTCAAATAAGTGCGCGCAGCCTAGCCCCAGTTCAGGGCGCCGTCACGCCGTGATGTAGACACCGCGCCGCGCTGTAAATCGCCAGACCAACAAAACCGCTGCCCCAAGCAGACCAACGATCAATCCGGCCCATACCCCAACACCGCCAAAATCCAAGACAAACCCAAGAACATATGCTGCGGGCAATCCCAGCCCCCAATAGCTTAGCGCCGCCAACCACATGGGCACACGGGTATCTTGCACACCGCGCAAAAGGCCCAAGCAGATAACCTGCAGCCCGTCTGCAAACTGAAACAGCGCGGCCATATAAATCAACGACACCCCAATCGGGATAATCACATCACGGGCCGGATCATCGGGGTCCAAAAACGCTGTAACGAACAAATCTGGCACGCCAAAAAACACAACCATTGTCGCCGCGGCAAACGCAAAAGACGCACCAACGGCGACTTTACCGCCCAAAATCAAACCCGCCGCATCCCTGCGGCCAACGGCGTTTCCGGCGCGCACGGTCGTGGCTTGGGACAGGCCCAGATGCACCATGAACGTGGCCGTGGCCACCTGCAGTGCGATGCCATGTGCGGCCAAAGCATCAGTACCAAGCCACCCCATCATTGTGGACGCCGCCGTAAACAGACTTGTCTCAGCCAAGGACGTCAGCGCAATCGGCCAGCCCAATGCAAAAACCTGCCGCAACGCAGACGCATCAATTTTCCACAGGCTGCGGAACAGATCGTATTGCGGCAGAACCCGTTGGGCATAGCCCATAAAGACGACCAGCATCGCAACTTGAACCAAAACTGAGGCAATCGCTGCCCCCTGAATGCCAAGTTCCGGCATGCCCAAGTTCCCAAAGATCAGGGCGTAATTGAACACAACGTTGATAGCCGCCCCGAAAAGCGTGACCCACAGCACTGGTCCTGCACAGTCAACGGCACTTAGATAGCTTGCCAAAACCCGCACCAGCAGTGCGGAAAAAAGCCCCCACCCCGCCATACGTAAATAAGTTTGCGCGCCTGATGCGACCTCAGGAGTTTGACCCAGCCCAATCAACCAAGCTTCCGAGAACCAAAGCGCCGGCATCACGGCAGCCGCAAATGCAACAGACAACCACATTCCCATGCGCGTGGCGCGGCGGACCTGAACCGTATCTGATCTCGCGTCCGCTTCCGCCACCAGCGACGTGACCGCCAATGAAAAGCCCGAGCCTACCACCTGCAGCGTCATGAAAAAGCTACCCGCAATCGTGGCCGCGGCCAGTGCCTCAACCGAATACCAGCCCAGCATAATCGTGTCGGTCAGCCCCAGCAAAAAGCCTGCCAGAAAACTGCCGATCAACGGAATGCCGAGGCGCAACAGTGCGCTAAGATGTGCGGATGCGTTCATCGCAAAACCGTTGATCCATCCCGGTGGGCCTTGCAACAAAAATCTGACTGTCCAGATGAACGAGACGCACTTCCCCCGATGCCCACGGCGTGTCATAGTGCGGCCAAACACGTATAAAAGAAGCAGTACCATGGCCAATGATCTTCTGTCCGGCGCCCAAGCCGATGACTATAACGCAGACAGCATCGAAGTGCTCGAAGGGCTCGAGCCCGTTCGCAAACGCCCCGGTATGTATATTGGCGGCACGGACGAGCGCGCCTTGCATCACATGGTCGCCGAAGTGCTCGATAACTCTATGGACGAGGCCGTTGCAGGCCATGCCAACCGCATCGAGGTCGAACTGAACGCAGATTACAGCGTGACCATCCGCGACAACGGTCGCGGCATCCCGATTGATCCGCACCCAAAGTTTCCCGACAAATCCGCGCTTGAGGTGATCTTGTGCACACTTCACGCAGGCGGCAAATTTTCTGGCAAAGCCTATCAAACATCAGGCGGTCTGCACGGTGTGGGGGCGTCCGTTGTCAACGCGCTGTCTGACAGCATGGTCGTGCAAGTGGCCCGCAACAAAGAACTCTACGAGCAAAGCTTTTCACGCGGTGTACCGTTGGGTGGGGTCGAGAAAATCGGGGCGGCCCCCAACCGGCGCGGCACCACTGTAACGTTCCACGCGGACGAGCAGATCTTTGGCTCGCACCGCTTTAAGCCTGCGCGGATGTTCAAATCGATCCGCTCTAAAGCATATCTGTTCTCGGGCGTTGAGATCCGTTGGAAATCAGCGATTGATGACGGCGAAACGCCCACAGAAGCGACCTTCCATTTCCCCGGCGGCCTTGCAGACTATCTGGGCGAGACCCTCTCGGGGCTGTCAACTTATGCCGAGCGGCCCTTTGCGGGCACAGTTGATTTCCAAGAAAAGTTTAACACGCCGGGAAAAGTTGAGTGGGCCATCAACTGGACGCCCTCGCGCGATGGTTTCATCCAGTCCTATTGTAATACCGTGCCCACCCCCGAAGGCGGCACCCACGAAGCAGGCTTTTGGGCGGCAATCTTGAAAGGCATTCGTGCCTATGGCGAATTGGCCAACAACAAAAAAGCCGCCTCCATCACCCGTGATGATTTGACAACTGGCGGCTCAGCGCTTGTGTCTTGTTTCATCCGCGAGCCAGAGTTCGTAGGCCAAACAAAGGACCGCCTCGCCACTGTTGAGGCGCAACGATTGGTCGAAAACGCCATACGCGATCACTTTGATACGTGGCTTGCTGCAGACACCAAATCCGCGGGCGCAATTTTGGATTTCCTCGTCCTGCGTGCCGAGGAACGTCTGCGCCGACGCCAAGAAAAAGAGACAGCGCGAAAGTCAGCTACCAAAAAACTGCGCCTACCGGGCAAATTGGTCGACTGTTCTGCGACCAACCGCGAAGGCACCGAACTGTTCATCGTTGAGGGTGACAGCGCGGGTGGGTCAGCCAAAATGGCCCGCGACCGCAAAACCCAAGCACTATTGCCACTACGCGGTAAAATCCTGAACGTGCTTGGCGCGGCGTCCTCTAAACTTGGCAGTAACGCCGAAATTTCTGATTTGACCCAAGCGCTTGGGGTCGGTCTTGGCACCAAATTCAACGTCGATGATCTGCGCTATGACAAGGTCATCATCATGACCGACGCGGACGTAGACGGCGCGCACATTGCCGCGTTGTTGATGACGTTCTTCTTCACACAAATGCGCCCGATGATTGACACAGGCCACCTCTATCTGGCCTGCCCGCCGCTTTTCCGACTTACCCAAGGGGCTAAGCGTGTCTACTGCCTTGATGAAGTTGAGCGCGACGCATGGCTTGAAAAAGGTCTGGGCGGCAAAGGCAAAATTGATGTGTCACGCTTCAAAGGCTTGGGCGAAATGGACGCCAAAGACCTTAAAGACACCACGATGAACCCCATGACCCGCAAGCTGATCCGCGTCACGATTGACGAGGATGTTGCCGGTGAAACCGGTGATCTGGTCGAGCGTTTGATGGGTAAAAAACCAGAAAAACGCTTTGAATACATTCAGGAAAACGCCCAGTTCGTTGAAGAGTTGGACGTCTAACCAAGGGCGCTGTTACGCGCCTTTGGCCAACTGCTGAACCCGTGTCCACAGGGCTACAGGAACCTCGACGTGGCTCATCACGTTGCGTTTCTTGCCTGGCAAACGCGCACCTTCGTCGGCAGTAATTGCGTCACTGACCCGCGCGATACGCGCTGCAAATTCAGGTGCGCCGCTTGGGTCAATCACCAAGTAATACTGCCCTAAATCATGTGGTCTACCCTCGGCTTTCTTAAGCCCGCCTACATCGAGCGAGTTGACGGAGCCTGTCATGCCAGCGGCCAAAATCTCGACCATCAGACCAAGCCCCCAGCCCTTGTAGCCGCCAGCTGACACAAGCGAGCCTGCCAATGCGGCCTCCGGATCAGTCGTTGGGTTGCCCTGTGCATCAACCGCCCAGCCAAGCGGGATCGGTTGACCTGCCGCTTTAGCCATCGCGATTTTGCCCAATGCCACTGCGCTGGTCGAAAAGTCAAAATGCATCGCCATGCCGCCAAAACCATCTGGCACTGAAAGAGCGATCGGGTTCGTACCGATCACAGGCGTTTTGCCACCTGGAGCCGCCACAACAGGCGAAGCATTTGTCATCCCGATACAAATCACGCCTTTCGCGGCGGCTTGTTCGGTAAAGTACCCAAGCGACGTGCAAGTATGCGTATGCCCCACCGCCAAACTGGCGACGCCGTTTTCTTTGGCTGCAGTGACAGCCGTTTCAAGCCCTGCAGCAAAGGCAGGCTGTGCAAAACCAAAGCCACCGTCGACGTAAATTGTACTTTGTTTTTGACGCTCAACACGTGGCTCAACAGACCCGTTCACACGCCCACTTTCCAATTGAATGCAGTAGCTTTCCAAATACGCCAGACCACAGATCACGTTACCAAGGCTCTCAGAGCGCGCCGTCGCATCTGCCACATGATGGGCCACGTTTTGCGTCGCGCCATAAGCCACCAGTGCTTCTTTCGCCGTTTGATAAATGTCAGTGATCGACTGGGATGTTGTGGTCATCTGGCGAAATCCTTGCGCGCTGTTGGAAAGTGGTTTTTGATCTTGGCCGCAGGTTTACGCCCTAATCCCAAAATGGCAATGCCGCCGCGCATGCCATCTGATGTGGCTGCTATTGAATGTCAGTTTCAAGCGTTGCGAAGCGCGCCTGCATCCAGCCTAATTTGGCGGTCCATTTTTGCGGCCAATTTAAGATTATGCGTCGCTATCAAGGCAGATAACCCCGTATCACGCACCAGATCCAACAACGTCGAAAACACCCGTTCAGAGGTTTCAGGATCAAGGTTGCCCGTGGGTTCATCTGCCAAAAGTAACTTAGGCTGATTGGCCAGTGCACGGCAGAACGCCACGCGCTGTTGCTCACCCCCTGAAAGCTCTGCAGGGCGGTGAGCTGCGCGGTGCGCAACCCCAACACGCTCTAGCAGCGCCTGACTGCGCACGTCAGCCGTCCGTCGCGGTGTACCGGCTGCAAGCTGTGGCAAGGTCACGTTTTCAGTCGCCGAAAACTCGGGTAACAAATGATGAAACTGGTAAATAAATCCCACATCATCGCGGCGCGCGGATGTCCGCGCACGGTCATTGAGCCGTGTCATCTCGCGGCCCGCCAGCAAAACATCTCCGCTTGTGGGGGTATCGAGCAGCCCCGCGATGTGCAGTAACGTCGACTTGCCTGCACCCGACGGTGCTACAAGGGCCACCACTTCGCCGGCTGAAATAGACAAATCAATACCCCGCAGCACGTCAATCTGGTTCGGCTGACCCGCGTTATAGGTCTTGGTGACGCCCTTAAGTTCCAGCACAGGATCACTCATAGCGCAGCGCCTCAACAGGGTTCATGCGCGCCGCTTTACGCGCAGGAAAAATTGTTGCCGTGAATGACAGTAGCAGCGACAAACCGACCGCTGACAAAACGTCTTCAAGCTGTAGTTTTGCGGGCAATTGATAAATGCCACGGATCGATGGATCCCACACACCACCGCCAGCGACCGTGTTCACAAACCCAAAAATCGGATCAATATAGAGGGCAAACAGACACCCCAAAATCACTCCAAGCGCCGTAGCGATAACGCCCGTAAACGCACCGCAGATAAAGAAGACCCGCAAAACTGCACCTTCCGTCAGGCCCATCGTGCGCAAAATACCAATATCCCGGCCCTTATTTTTCACCAACATAATCAAGCCACTGACAATGTTCATGGCCGCAATCAACACAAGGATCGACAGGATGATGAACATCACATTGTCTTCGATATCAAGCGCCTGAAGGAACGACCCACTTGCGTCTTTCCACGTCCACAGCAGCGCGCGATCCCCGACAGCGGCCATCAATGGGCCCGCAAACCGCCCAATCTGTTCAGGCGTGTCCACCATTACTTCAATTTCATCCGCTACGCCTTCACGGTTGAAAAATTCCTGTGCTTGGGCAAACGGCATATAGACGCGGGTTTGGTCAATGTCATAGCGACCCGCGCTAAAGATATAGACCACTTCAAACGCGCCAACCCGTGGCTTCGTGCCAAAAGGCGTGCGTGCGCCATTGGGCGAGATGATCTTGATCCTGTCACCGACACCCAGACCCAATTCACGCGCAACACCTGAGCCAACGGCCACACCTTTTTCAAAATCAGAAATCGCGCCGATGCTCTGCTCGGGCGCGGCGATGCGCGGGATGGTCAGCAGGTCAGGCAGACTGATGCCGTAAACCTGAACGCCCGTATTGCGATCTGCCTGATTGGCCATGACATTGCCGCGAACAAGGGGGGCTGCACGGGTCACACCATCGATCTGGCGCAAGCGTTCGGCCACCGCGTCATAATCTTCGATCACACGGCTGGCACCACCGTTCGGTGTGATCTCAGACGTTTGATAGACAGTCACATGGGCGTTCGCACCAAGGATCGTATCGACAAACTCTGCCCGAAAACCTGCGCGTACTGCCAATGTCGCAATAAGCGCAAAGACGGCTAGGGTGATCCCGATCAGCGAAATCCATGTCATTACAGACACGCCACCCTCTGCCCGTTTGGCGCGCAAATAACGCCAAGCGATCATCCATTCAAATGGCGCAAAGGGTTTAGGCATGAAGATCGCCCCCTGTATTAATTACTCAAAATGTGTCGACGCACTTACTATCACAAAGCGCGCCAACTTGGGATTCAAGACGCCGCCTTGCCATAGATTTGTGCAATCTTCAAAAGCGCCTGCTCGGGTGACAACTCCTCACTTTCGCCAGTACGGCGCGATGTCAGCTCAACAACACCGTTCTTCAAGCCGCGTGGTCCGACGGTAATCCGCCACGGCAAACCGATCAGATCCATCGTGGCAAACTTACCGCCTGCCCGTTCGTTGCGGTCATCATAAAGCGGTTCAAGACCCAACGCGACCATGCTGTTATAGAGCGCTTCACAGGCCGCATCGGCCTCGGCATCACCGGTCTTTAGGTTGACGATACCACAGTGGAAAGGCGTTACGCCTTCGGGCCAAATGATGCCGTTATCATCATGCGAGGCCTCAATAATTGCGCCCAACAGACGCGAAACGCCAATGCCGTGGCTTCCCATGTGCACAGGTACTTTTTGCTGTTGATCGTTCACAACAGTAGCGCCCATGGCTTCGGAATACTTGGTACCAAAGTAGAAAATCTGACCCACTTCAATACCGCGCGCAGTGCGCTGACGATCAGCTGGGACTTGGGCAAACAACTCCGCATCGTGGGTTTCATCCGTGCGCGCATAGCGTGATGTGAATTCATCCAGCACTCCAGCACAGGCCGCAACATCATCAAAATCAATCGCGCGGTCGCCAAACGTAAGGTCCGTGATCTCGCTGTCGTAGAACACTTCGGACTCGCCTGTTTCAGCCAGCACCAAAAATTCATGCGTGTAGTCGCCACCAATCGGACCACCATCCGCACGCATCGGGATCGCTTGTAGCCCCATCCGCTCGTAGCTACGCAGATATGTCACCAAGTGGCGGTTGTAGGCGTGAAGCGCGTCTTCTTTGGTCAAATCAAACGTGTAGCCATCTTTCATCAAGAACTCACGGCCCCGCATAACACCAAAACGCGGACGGCGTTCATCACGGAATTTCCACTGGATTTGATAAAGGGTCAGCGGCAGATCTTTGTAGCTACCCACGTGAGCGCGGAAAATGTCGGTGATTTGTTCTTCGTTGGTGGGGCCGTAAAGCATGTCATGACCGTGGCGATCTGAAATGCGCAGCATCTCCTCGCCGTAGTCATCATAACGTCCGCTCTCCCGCCATAAATCAGCCGATTGCAGCGTTGGCATCAAAACCGGAATATGCCCAGCGCGCTGCTGTTCTTCGTGCACGATGGTCTCGATATTGCGCAAAACTTTCAGACCCATCGGCAACCAAGAATAAATCCCAGCAGAAGCCTGTTTAATCATCCCCGCCCGCAACATCAAACGGTGCGACACGATTGACGCCTCAGAGGGGTTTTCCTTGAGGACGGGCAGGAAATAGCGGGACATACGCATGTGTTTGGGGCCTTTGTGTGTTGAATTAAAGCAGGTCTAGGCAATGTGGCCAGCGTTGGCAATCAACGATTGTTAGTGGCTAGTGAGGCTCAGCAGCAAATGGCTTTGGCAACTCATTGTGATCCATTCTCCTTGCCCGCCGTAACACTAAACACAACAGGTACCGCTTAACTTGGTTGCCGTTGGTGTATTTTATGGGACTTAAAGAGTATGAACTGTTTTCTAAAAGCCGCCGCAGCAGGTGCAGTTGCAGTTGCCGCAACAATGGCAACAGCGGCCTCCGCACAGTCAATTGTTGATATCGCCGTCGGCGATGAGCGGTTCTCAACCCTTGTGGCCGCGGTTTCTGCCACAGGCTTGGTCGACACACTAGCCGGACCTGGCCCCTTCACCGTTTTTGCGGCTTTAAACGATGCGTTTGCAGCCCTGCCCGAGGGCACTGTTGAGACGCTATTGCTGCCTGAAAACAAGGGGGATTTGACGAATGTTCTGCTCTACTATGTGGATGATCGCAACCTGACCGCAGAGCAGATCCCTGCTGGTGCAAACTACTTCAAGCCGATTTTGGCAAGCGAACGGGTCTGCATCACCAAAGGTGCGGGCGGCGTCAGCATTGCCGATGGAACAGGCGAAAGCGCCAATGTCATCATCGCCAACATCAAAGCAGACAACGGTGTGATCCACGTGATCGACAAAGTGTTGCTGCCCGGCACACGGCCCGCTTGCCACTAATCAAGCAACCGTAAACTGAAAAAGCTCCGTCGGTGCAAACTGGCGGGGCTTTATTTATGTTGTGGGCGGCTTTCGCTTGTTCGACAATGCTGCAAACTACGTAAAAGAGGATGGGACAAATCTATGAACGGTAAACGGATATTGATCACCGGCGCGTCACGCGGCATTGGCGAGGCGGCCGCACGGGTTTTGGCTGAACGCGGTGCAAAAGTTGCCGTACTGGCACGAAACGGCGCTGCCCTTGAAGCCCTTGCCGCAGACATCGGCGGCATCGCAATTACCGCGGACGTCAGCGATTTCGCCTCAATGCAAAAAGCCGTAGCAACAGTGGTTGCTGAATGGGGCGGCTTGGATGTTTTGGTCAATAACGCAGGCCTGATCGACCCGATTGCGCGCATTGAAGACAGCGACCCTGACGCTTGGAGCCAGATCGTCGATGTGAACCTTAAGGGCGTCTACTATGGTATCCGCGCCGCCCTGCCTGCGATGGACCAAGGCACGATCATCAATATTTCTTCAGGTGCGGCCACAGGCGCACTGGAAGGGTGGTCACACTACTGCGCCACCAAAGCCGCAGTGCTGAGCATGACTAAATGCACCCATCTGGAAAACGCATCCCGCGGTATTGTCTGTGTAGGCCTTAGCCCCGGAACAGTCGCCACGGACATGCAGCGCGACATCGCCAAAAGTGGCATCAACGCAGTCAGCCAAATGTCATGGGACGCGCATATCCCTGCTGAGTGGGTCGGCAAAGCGATCGCACACTTATGCGGGCCGGACGGTGCGAAATACGCAGGCACAGACTTCAGCATCAAAACCCCAGAAGGCCGCGCAGCCGTCGGATTGCCAGCGCCCTCTTAACAGGCGATATTGCTTGAAACTGCTCGCGCAAGGCGCGATGTAGGACCAAAGGAGACGGCAATGGCGCTGCCCATCGAACAACAAGCAAAGTACTGGGGAATTGCAACGGCGGTTGTCTTTGCGATCCTGTGGTTTTTGGGCGACGTAATCCTGCCCTTCGTGCTTGGTGGCGCAATCGCCTACTGCCTTGACCCCCTTGCGGACCGGCTGGAAAAACTTGGTGCGAGCCGCGTTCTGGCGACTGTAACCATCACCATCGTCGCGATCTTGATCTTCTGTCTCTCCTTCTTGTTGGTCATTCCGTCATTGCTTGAACAAGCAGGGCAGTTGGTGAACACCGCCCCCGATGTGTTCGAGCGTCTGCGCGTTGCATTGACCGAACGTTTCCCATCATTGATTGACGACCAATCCGTGATGCGCAAACAACTCTCAAGCATTGGCGAAGCAATCCAAGCCAAGGGCGGCGCATTGGTCGAAGGGCTTTTGACCAGCGCAAAGGGTCTGATCAATATTTTGGTCCTGCTCATATTGGTGCCTGTGGTTGCATTCTATCTGCTGCTCGATTGGGACAACATGACCGCCCGCGTCGATGAGCTTTTACCCCGAGACCACGCCCCTACCATCCGCAAACTTGCCGGTGATATTGACGCGACCTTGGCAAGCTTCATTCGCGGCATGGGCACGGTGTGTTTGGTTCTTGGTGCATATTACGCTTTAGCCCTTATGACCGTGGGGCTGCAATTTGGTCTGATCGTCGGGTTCATCGCGGGGCTTGTGACGTTCATTCCCTATGTGGGCGCGTTGGTGGGTGGCATTCTGGCGATTGGGCTGGCCCTTTTCCAATTCTGGGGCGGCGCACAAATGATCGACGGGGCAAGCGTTGAGGTAGCAACTGACTGGTTCCGCATTGGGGCTGTGGGGGTGATCTTCGTCATCGGTCAGGTGGTTGAAGGTAACGTTCTTACCCCAAAACTCGTTGGCAAATCCGTGGGGCTACATCCAGTCTGGCTTATTTTTGCACTGTCGGTTTTTGGGTCAATATTCGGCTTTGTCGGCATGCTTGTCGCGGTACCATTGGCCGCAATGATCGGCGTTTTGGTACGCTTTGGCATTGAGCAATACACCGATGGCCGGCTATATCGCGGCCTTGATAAGCAGGACTAACCCCTTTCAATGCCACAACAGCTAAGCTTTGATCTGCCGTCCCGCACGGCGCTTGGACGTGATGACTTTTTCATCAGCGAGGCCAACGCGCTGGCCGTTGCCCAAGTAGAGCAAGACGATCTGTGGCCAAGCAGCAAGCTTGTCCTGAGCGGGCCAAAAGGTGCGGGCAAAACCCATTTGTCCCACGTCTGGGCCAGCCAGTCAGGCGCCAAGATCATACATGCCGCCAGCCTTGAGATGCCCGAAGAAAATGCAGTTGTCGTTGAAGATGTGCATACCATTGCGGGCCACCAAGACGCCGAAGAGATGCTGTTTCACATCCACAACGCGGTTTTAGGCCGTGGGGGACGGCTGCTTCTTACGGGAATTGGCGCGCCAAACCACTGGCCCATAGCGCTTGCGGATTTGGCTAGCCGTTTGCAAGGCACAGCACTCGTACAAATATATGAGCCAGACGACATGTTGCTGATGGCAGTCTTGGTTAAGGGCTTTGCAGACCGACAGTTGCAACCCACCCCTGCCGTGTTGACCTACCTTTTACGCCATTCCGAGCGTAGCTTTGCCCACGCCCACCAGATCGTCGCCGCCATGGATAAACGCGCTCTGTCAGAGCGCCGCACGATCAACCGTGATCTGGCGCGGGATGTTTTGGCTGACCTTGCACGCTAAATCGCGCTGCACGTAACCAAAGTGGCAATCGTTACTTCGGTGTTACAAATATCTATGTATAACTAGGCCATGACTCACGCAAATTTCCTTGACCACCCCTTTCCTGCGCCCATCGAAATCGACGCAAACACAAGCGGACCAGATCGCTTTTTTAACCGCGAAGTCTCGTGGTTGGCGTTCAACTGGCGGGTACTTGAGGAAGCGGCAAACCCAAAAGTCCCATTGCTTGAGCGGCTTAGGTTTGTGTCCATCTCAGCAACTAACTTGGACGAATTCTATACGGTGCGCGTGGCCGGACTGCGCGAGCTTGATGACGCAGGCAATCTGACACCCGCCGCGGACGGGCTGACGCCCGCGCAACAGCTGGCCATGATCAACACCAATGCCGGTGCTTTGATGGCAAAACAACAAGACGTGTTCAGTGTGCTGCGCGATCAGATGGAACAAGAAGGCATCACCATTCTTGAGCGTGATGAGCTGACCCCTTCTGATCTGAAATTTTTGAACGAGCATTTTCTCAGTCAGGTTTTTCCGGTCCTGTCACCGCTGGCCACTGATCCAGCCCACCCGTTTCCATTTATCCCAAATGCCGGTCTGTCGCTTGCCCTGCAGCTTGAGCGCCGCCGCGATAAAGAACCCCTTCAAGCGCTTTTGCCGATCCCCGCGCAAGTTGACCGGTTTGTCCGGATGCCCGGTGATGCAGTGCGCTTTTTGCCTGTCGAAGACCTTATGCTGCTGCGTCTAGATACGATCTTTCCCGGCTATGCGACTGTTGGGCAATGTCTGTTTCGTATTTTGCGCGACAGTGATCTGGAAGTTGAAGAAGAAGCAGAAGACCTTGTGCGCGAATTTGAAACCGCACTGAAACGCCGCCGCCGTGGTGAGGTTATTCGAGTTGAATTGTCTACCGGCGCCCCCGCAGCACTGCGCAAGATGCTGATGCACAACCTTGATGTCGAAGACAGTGAAATCGTTGATGTATCAGGAGTTGTTGGTGTTGCGGACCTGTCAGCGCTGATCATCAAAGATCGGAGCGACTTGATGTGGCCGGGGTTCAAGCCGCGCGTTCCTGAACGGGTTATGGATCACGACGCTGATATGTTTGCGGCCATCCGCCAAAAAGACATGCTACTGCATCACCCCTACGAGACTTTTGATATGGTGGTCAGGTTTGTTCAACAGGCCGCCCGTGACCCCAACGTGTTGGCGATCAAGCAAACGCTTTATCGGACCTCCAAGAATTCCCCGATCGTGTCAGCACTTTGCGAAGCGGCAGAGGACGGCAAATCCGTCACCGCACTGGTTGAACTGAAAGCACGGTTTGATGAGGCCGCCAACATTCGCCAATCGCGCCGTCTTGAGCGCGCAGGCGCTCATGTTGTCTACGGCTTCATGACGCTTAAAACCCACGCCAAGATCAGCACCGTCGTTCGCCGCGAAGTAAACCAACTAGTTACATATACCCATTACGGCACCGGGAACTACCACCCTGATACAGCCCGCATTTACACTGATGTATCGCTCTTTACGTGCGATCCTGCCTTGGGGCGTGATGCAACCAAAGTGTTCAATTTCCTCTCAGGCTATGCAGAACCCGAAGTTTTGGAAAACCTGTCGATCAGCCCCATGACCCTGAAATCAACACTGCTTGAGCGGATCGAGGAAGAGGCCAAACACGCCCGCGCGGGCCGCCCTGCCGCTATTTGGGCCAAGATGAACAGTCTGATCGAGGCAGATGTGATCGACGCGCTTTATGCCGCTAGCCAAGCGGGTGTGCAAATTAGCCTCGTGGTGCGCGGTATTTGCGGGCTGAAGCCCGGTATCAAAGGGCTGTCAGAAAATATCCGCGTCAAATCAATCGTCGGACGCTTCTTGGAGCACAGCCGAATTGTGTGTTTCGGTAACGGCAAAGGCCTGCCCAGCAAAAAAGCACGGGTCTACATCAGCTCTGCAGATTGGATGGGCCGAAACCTTAACCGACGGGTTGAGACGCTAGTGGAAATCGAAAACCCCACCGTAAAAGCACAGATTGTCAGCCAAGTGATGGCGGCTAATTTGGCTGACGTTGCGCAAAGCTGGGTGATGGACGGAAACGGCAACTGGACCCGCCCCGACATTCCCGAAGAAAGCTTTGCGTTTAATTGTCACCGTTTCTTTATGGAAAACCCGTCACTTTCTGGGCGGGGTTCCGCGGGTGCAGCAGACGTGCCCAAATTGACCCACACCGAGGACTAACGTCACGGGGCTGTTTCTAGGATTGTGCGCCACGGCCAAAATCGGCCATACAAGGGGCGCAAGTGGCCAAAGACGGATGCGCAATGACCAAAACCAGCACCCCCGAAAGCGCTCCACGTCAAGATAATTCTGGCGATGACATTTCCGAGTGGGGACCGTTCGGCAGACCCCTTTTCCAAGAAACCTCGGCGCGTGCTTTGTCACGGGTTGGTGTGATTGATGTCGGCTCAAACTCGGTTCGATTGGTCATTTTTGACGGCGCTGCTCGGTCGCCTGCCTATTTCTACAACGAAAAAATCATGTGCGGCTTGGGGGCGGGGCTTGCCGAAACGGGCCATCTAAATCCCGAAGGACGCACCCGTGCGCTGGCTGCTATTTTGCGCTTTGTAAAACTTGCCAAAGGCCTGGGGATCCCACCGCTGACAACTGTTGCGACAGCCGCCGTGCGCGAAGCCTCTGACGGGCTGGCCTTTCGAGACGAGGTCGAGGCGCAAACCGGCCTGAAGCTTTGGATCATCGACGGCAAAGAAGAGGCGCGCCTTTCTGCACAAGGTGTGTTGCTTGGCTGGCCCAAGTCATACGGGCTGGTGTGCGATATCGGTGGCGCCTCGCTTGAGTTGGCCGAGTTGCGTGACGGACGCGTTGGGAAGCGCGAAACATCGCCTTTGGGTCCGCTCAAGCTGCGCGATATCAAGGGCGGCAAGAAAGGGCGCAAGGCCCACATCGAAGCCGTCATGGATGAGCTGCACGCAAAAATGGGCGATCAAAATGACCGTTTATTCTTGGTAGGTGGTTCGTGGCGGGCCATTGCACGCATTGATATGGAGCGTTTGGGCTATCCGCTGCACGTGCTGCACGAATACCGGATGACATCAAAGTCCGTGCGTGCAACTGCGGAATTTGTAGCTGGCCACGACCTTGAGGAGTTGCGCCAATTGTGCGGCATTTCGGGCAGCCGGATGGCACTTGTGCCCTACGCGCTTGAGGTGCTCAAAGTGCTGACAAGCCGCTTCAAGCCCAAAGACATTGCCATCTCAAGCTATGGTATCCGCGAAGGCATGCTTTATGAGCAGATGCCACAGCGCCTGCGCGAACGTGATCCGTTGATCGAAGCCTGCCGCTTTGCAGAAGATAAAGACGCCCGTCTGCCCGGTTTTGGCCGCACGCTTTATACCTTTATCAAACCGCTGTTTCGTGCCCTACCTGATGGACGAAAGCGTATGGTGAAAGCCGCCTGTCTGCTTCATGACGTCAGCTGGCGTGCCCACCCTGACTACCGTGCCGAGGTGTGTTTTGATACTGCAACACGCGCAAACCTTGGTGGTTTGAAGCACGCAGAGCGCGTCTATCTTGGCCTTGCCCTGCTCCACCGCTACCGCAACAACCGTGAAGGCACGCGCTTTGAGGAGCTGTCTTCCCTGCTCCCTGTTGAGGCCCAACGCGAGGCTGAAATTCTGGGCAAAGCCATTCGTTTTGGCGCGATGCTTTGGATGCAGGCGGATACGCCCATGGGCGAGCTGAAGTGGTATCCTAAGAAAAAGGTTTTGGAACTGGTTCTATCGGCGGATGCGCAGCCCCTTTACGGTGAGGTCGCCGAAGCGCGCTTTATGTCTCTGTGCAGCAGCCTAGATGCTACGCCACAAGTGAACATGCGCCGCCGCTAAATCTCGATCTGTCCGTCCGCTGAGGGTACGTCCGTGTTTGGCACCAAGTCTTCTTTGCGGCGGATAATGATGTCGCCGTTCGGTAAAACCTCGGGCGCTTCATACCGTGTCGCGTCGTCGATCTTGTCTGCCAAATCGCGCAACGCAGGGCCAAACTCTTCGATCAGCGCCTGCAAAGATGGCTCAAGAGCGTCGGACAGCTGATCCAAATCGTCCTTAAGCGGCTCTACTTCGTTCAATAGCCCCTCAAAGAACTTCTCAAAACCGCGCTGCATCAACGATCGTTCATCTTGCTCTGGCTGTTCTTGCGCCACGTCCTGCGCCGTAGCCGAAAGCGTCAAAGCAAGGGTCAGCGCAGCAACATAAAGAAGACTTTTCATACCATTCACCTAAAATCGATTGTCCAAATTTGAAGTCCCAAAAGGCTCAGTGTACTTTTTGGCCCGCAATTTCGTCCCAAGCAGCGTTTACATCTATCAGACGTTTTTCAGCCATCCGCACAGCCTCTGCAGGCAAGCCGCGAGCAGCCAAACGGTCTGGATGGGTATCGCGCACAAGGGCGCGCCATGCGGTTCTGATTTCGCTCAGAGGGGTGCTCGGTGTAACGCCCAGAACATCATAGGGGTCTTTGTGCGCGCCTTCCACGAACCGCGCGCGAAGCTGTCGGAACTCTGCCTCGGACAGCCCCATAATGTTCGAGACTTCGTGCAAAAAATCATCCTCATTGGGATGATATACACCGTCCGCAAGTGCGATATGGAACAGCCCTTCCATCAAATCGTAAATCACATGACTGTCGCGCTCAAACATCTTGGCAATCCGCGCCGCATAAATGTCAAAGCCCGCAACGTCTTGACGGGCAAGGTTAAAAACCCGTGTTGCCTGATCTTCTTCTTGTGCGGGAATATGGAAAACTTCGCGAAAGGCAGTGACCTCGTCACGGGTGACATGCCCGTCAGCTTTCGCCATTTTGGCCCCCAAAGCGATTACCGCAATGGTAAAACCAACAGTCCGCTCAGGCGGGGTGCGCAGCTTTTCAAATACGCTCGACAGGCCCTCACCCAAGGTGAGCGCAGACAATGCATCAGCTATTCGAGACCAAATCGACATACCGCCAAGTTACGCCTTTTTGAGACCTTTGTCAGTGCAAAGCGCCGTTCCAACACATGTAAATCAGGCAGGCCTGCTGAAACGGTCAAATTACGGTTAATTTCGGACGATTTCGCAGGTCAGATATCTTGAAAATCACCCGCTAAACACCATTTCAACGACCAGGTGATAGCAAAAGCTGTTGCCCACAACAATAACCAAATGGACAGTCAAATGCCCTTACAACGCGCTATCGATCGCTTCTTTTCCTCCGAGGCGTCCGGAGGGATCTTGCTTATGCTCTCTGCCGTGGCGGCGCTTATCGTCGCAAACTCGGCGCTCGCACCGTTTTACGAGAGCTGGTTGAACTCTTATTTCTCGGTCAAACTTAACGATGAGGGCATCGCCAAACCTCTAATCCTATGGATTAACGATGGTTTGATGGCGATCTTCTTCTTTCTCATCGGTCTTGAACTGAAGAAAGAGCTGCTTGAGGGCAAACTGAAAAATCCACGCGATGTGGTGCTTCCGGGTATGGCCGCTGTTGGTGGTATGGTTGTTCCCGCACTTGTTTTCTTCGCCTTTAACTCTGGCCTTGTCAGCATCAAAGGCTGGGCCATCCCTGCGGCAACAGACATTGCCTTTGCCCTTGGTGTGCTCGCACTAATGGGTGACCGCGTGCCGTCCTCCCTTAAGGTGTTTTTGCTGACACTTGCGATTTTGGATGACATGGGTGCGATCATTATTATTGCGCTGTTCTACACAGCCAATCTACAGGTCGATTACCTCTATCTCGCGCTGATCCCGCTGGCTGGTATGGTGATGCTTAACATCAAAGGCGTGCACCGTATTGCGCCGTTTATTTTGCTTGCGACAATCATGTGGGTCTTTGTTTTGAAGTCCGGTGTTCACGCAACACTGGCCGGTGTTGTTGCGGCGTTCTGTATCCCGCTCAAGGACAAATGGGGCAAGTCCCCGCTACACTCGCTTGAGCACGCTTTGTCGCCTTACGTGCTGTACTTGATCGTGCCGATCTTTGCTTTTGCTAACGCAGGCGTTATCTTCAAAGGCATGTCTGTAACGGACATCTTCCTACCGCTGCCACTTGGTATTGCGCTTGGCTTGATCGTCGGTAAGCAGGTCGGTGTCTTCGGCGTCACGTGGCTGATGATCAAATCGGGGCTAGCAAAATTGCCCGCTGGCGCCAATTGGTTGCACATCTACGGCGTTGCCTGTCTTGCCGGTATCGGCTTCACAATGTCGCTGTTCATCGGCTCACTCAGCTTTGATGATCCGGCCTTGATGAACCAAGTCCGCGTAGGTGTTCTGGCAGGCTCTGTCGTCTCTGCAATTCTGGGCTTTTCGGCCCTCAAGATTGCCGCGCGACGCGACGAAAAAGAACAAGCCGTCGCTGCTTAGGCAGCGCTCTTGAACGAACAACAAAAAGCCCACGCATCACGCGTGGGCTTTTTCGTTTCCTACCTTCGCTTAAGACAGCTTAGCTGCGCGTCTCTTTAATGATACGCAGGATATCTTGCGCGGCTTCGGGGATGTTTGTCCCTGGCCCAAAGATCGCCTTTACGCCTGAGTTGTACAAGAAATCGTAGTCCTGCTGTGGGATCACGCCGCCACAGATCACGATGATGTCGCCAGCACCTGCGGCTTTCAGCCCCTCAACCAGTTTGGGCGCAAGCGTCTTATGACCCGCTGCTTGGCTACTGATGCCGATCACATGCACGTCGTTGTCGATGGCGTCTTGTGCCGCTTCTTCCGGCGTTTGGAATAGTGGTCCAACGTCCACATCAAACCCGATATCCGCAAATGCGGTCGCAATTACTTTGGCGCCACGATCATGTCCGTCTTGGCCCATTTTGACGACCAGCATTCGTGGGCGGCGGCCCTCGTCTTGGGCGAAATCTTCAACAGATTTCTGGATCGCAGCAAACCCTGCGTCACCATCATATGCGGCACCATAAACACCCGCCAACGTCTTAACTTCAGCGCGGTGACGGCCAAACGCTTTTTCCATCGCCATACTAATTTCTCCTACAGTCGCACGCGCACGCGCAGCCTCCACCGCCAAAGCCAGCAAGTTGCCCGTACCGTCTTCTGCGGCTTGGGACAGCGCATGCAGCGTGTGATCCACATCGGCTTGGTTGCGGGTCGCTTTGATCCGCTCAAGTTGTTTGATCTGGCTGTCGCGCACAGACGCATTGTCGATATCGCGAATGTCGATCTCGTCCTGCTTATCCAGCTTGAATTTGTTGACCCCAACGATCACTTCGTCGCCGCGGTCCACAGCCGCTTGACGGCGCGCAGCGGCTTCTTCGATGCGCAGTTTCGGCATGCCCGAGGCAACCGCTTTGGTCATCCCGCCCATCTCCTCAACTTCTTCAATCAGCTTCCACGCTTCATCCACAAGATCAGCGGTCAGTTTTTCAACATAGTAGCTGCCCGCCAGTGGATCGACCACATTGGTGACACCAGTTTCGTTTTGCAAAATCAGCTGGGTGTTGCGCGCGATCCGCGAGCTGAACTCTGTCGGCAGCGCAATCGCCTCATCAAACGAGTTGGTATGCAAAGACTGCGTGCCGCCCAACACCGCCGACATCGCCTCGTAGGCCGTGCGAACGATGTTGTTATAGGGGTCTTGTTCTTGCAGTGACACACCAGAGGTCTGGCAGTGTGTACGCAGCATCAGTGAGCCAGGCTTTTTGGGCTCGAACTCTTCCATGATGCGGTGCCAAAGGAAGCGCGCTGCCCGCAGCTTTGCTGCTTCCATAAAGAAGTTCATCCCAATGGCGAAAAAGAACGAAAGCCGCCCTGCAAACGCATCAACATCAAGCCCCTTGGCGATGGCCGTGCGTACATATTCGCGCCCGTCCGCCAGTGTAAACGCCAACTCCTGAACAAGGTTCGCACCCGCCTCTTGCATGTGGTACCCGCTGATCGAGATTGAGTTGAACTTGGGCATATCGGTGCTGGTGAACTCGATGATGTCCGCCACAATCCGCATCGAAGGCTCCGGCGGATAGATGTACGTGTTGCGCACCATGAACTCTTTGAGAATGTCGTTCTGAATGGTCCCAGACAACTGCTCGGTCGGCACGCCCTGCTCTTGGCCCGCCACAATGAAACTTGCCAACACCGGAATAACCGCGCCGTTCATCGTCATCGAGACCGAGATTTTATCAAGCGGGATGCCATCAAACAGCGTTTTCATGTCTTCAACACTGTCAATCGCCACACCAGCCTTGCCGACGTCGCCCTCAACACGTTCATGATCGCTGTCATACCCGCGGTGCGTTGCCAGATCGAACGCAACCGAAACGCCCTGCTGGCCCGCATCAAGTGCTTTGCGGTAGAAAGCGTTACTTTCTTCAGCAGTGGAAAAGCCCGCGTACTGCCGGATCGTCCATGGACGGCCTGTGTACATCGTGGCACGGGGTCCGCGCGTAAACGGCGCGCTGCCTGGCATGCCGCCCATATGCTCAAGCCCTTCGGCGTCATCACTTGTGTAAACCGGCTGCACTTCGATACCTTCGGGCGTCTGCCACTTCAGATCATCAAGCGGACGGCCACGCAGTTCTTTGTTGGCCAGTTCCGTCCATTCGGTTTTGTTTTCGGTCTTTTTCGTCATCTGAGCCTCCTTGGGCTGTGCAACGGGAAATTGGTGATTATATCATCATGTATGAAACGAGTTTTGGCATTCGCGCTTGGCGCATTTATCAGTTGTGGTCCGGCCCTTGCGGCTGACGCCCCCTTGTCACCCGTGCTGTCGCCAGTGGATGAATGGCGCGCTGATCGGGCGGTGATACTGTCCACAGACACAGTTAGCCTTAATGATTTCAAATGGCTCGCACGGCCCATTGTTGTTTTCGCCGACAGCCCGAATGACCCGCGTTTCATCGAGCAAATGGAACTGCTTGCCGCCCGCGCAGATGACCTGGCCGAACGCGACGTGGTTGTGATGGTGGACACAGAGCCTTCTGCCAACTCTGCGCTGCGCAAAAAACTGCGACCACGCGGATTTATGCTAGCGTTGATCGGCAAAGACGGTGGCATCAAACTGCGCAAACCGTTTCCGTGGGACGTACGCGAACTTTCACGGACCATCGACAAAATGCCCGTGCGCAAGCGTGAAATCCGCGAAGGTCTGACCGCAGAATAACTCATACGCCCTCCTCGGCAAATTCGAAGACCGCGTCCCGCGGCAATCCTTTTTTCCAGAAACGAAGCCCCGCAGTTAGCGACGTCGTAAACGCGGGATCAGCTGCATAAAACTGCACCTCTGCGCCGCCCCGAAAACCAGCGGGGTTTTGCATGCGCAACGCACCAAGCCGCGTCCAATCAGGTCCCAGCCCCTCATCAATCCAGTGATCATAGACCATCACCAGCGGGACATTCTGCGCGCGTACCAACTCACGGGCCCAGCCATCTTGCGGCTGGCTCAGGCGCATCGCACGGGCCTGCGCATTGGCGAGGCCCCATAAATCCAGCACATAATTGTCGTTACCCCACGCCACGCGACCCGAGTCATTTACCGCCACGGGAGTTTTCGCAAAATCTTGGGCGAACCGCGCAATTTGCGTATGCTGAAGGTGGATCGCGCGGGGATTGTCGATGAAATCCTTTTGTTGCCAAAGCAGCAGGCCCGAACACGCCGCAATCACCGCCGCACTGGGCACGCGCCACTGCCCCGCCATGATCAAGCCTGCAGCCAGCATCAACAAAGCATAGGCCTCATAGCGGTCCATCCAACCAATGCGTCCCAGCACCAGATGCGCAAACCCTGCCGCTGAAATAGCCAAAACCGCACCACGCATCCGTCCAGACACGCCGCGTGCTGACAGCAACAGAAAACCGCTTAGCACAGCCAAAAACAGCCCACCCGTTTGGTTGAGGTTTTGCGCTACACCGCCAAAAAACTGCGCCAAAGCCCCGCCACTTGGGCTGATCCCATCACTAAGTTTTGACACCACCGAGCTTGGCAGGGCTTCAAGTCCCAGACTGCTTAAGAACACCATAAATGCAGCAACCGGCAAAAGGGCAGCGGCACCCAATATCGCACCCAGCTTTGGCCGCTCAACGCCAATCACAACCGCTGCCGCAAACGCCAAAGCAAGCCCCTCAAGACGCAGCGCCGGCGCAAGCAAAATACCCGCCACCAACATCCACGATACACCGTGCCCCTGCACCCACTTTTGCAGACCGGCCACAATCATCAACGTTGCAGCAATGTGGGGGGTGTGTTCCATCGCGGTCATTGTAGCGCCCGCAAGGTTCAATCCTGCAGGTGCCAGCCCCGCGCCGATCAACACCCACGCGCGCCCCGCGTTGTCCTCGGGCAAAGCCCGCCAACAGATCAGCGCCCAGACCAAAACCGCCCCAACCATCGCGATCAGATTAAGTGCAAACGGCACCATCCGCCCGATGCTATCTTGGGCAAACGGCGCCAGAAGAAAGGGATAAAGAGGCGATGAGGCCGCGCTAGCCGCCTCATTTGCGTTCACAACGTAACCACCACGCGCAATCTGCTCGGCCTTGGCAAGGTGGATGTAGGCATCATCAAAGGGGTATTCAAACACGCCAGCGGCGCGCGGAATCCCCCCGCCGATCAGAAAAACCCAGACTGCAGCAACGGGCACCAGCGCCACGAAAGCAACCACCGAATACGGCATGTTATGATACAGCCGTTGCGCAGACATTGTGGTTATTCGAACTCCATGATGATGTCATCAACCGCCAGATTGTCACCCGCAGCAGCGTTAATTTTGGTGATCTTCGTGGTCTTTTCGGCGCGCAGGATGTTCTCCATCTTCATCGCCTCCACGGTGCACAAAGCTTGGCCTTCTTGCACTTCGTCACCAACCGCCACGTCCACTTTCACAATCAATCCCGGCATCGGGCAAAGAAGCAGCGTGGAGGTATCAGGCGCCACTTTTTCAGGCATCAAACGGGCAAGCTCGGCCTGACGCGGGGTGTAGCACTTCAAGATCACTTCAGCACCACGCCACCGCATGCGTAAACCGGCAGTCACTTTGTTCATCTTGATCAGCATCGGCGCACCATCGACAAAGACTTCTGCAAGCGTGTCGCCTGGGGTCCATGTGCTTTCAATACGGTGCGTGCTGCCATCATCAAAACGTACACTGGCCCCAGCTTGGTCTGCATCGATGTGCACAGGCATTTCCGTCCCGCCTGTAACGACGACCCAATCTTGGCCGACTTTACGCTCGTGATTGTCCATGCGCCCCGAGACGCGCGTGCGGCGAATTTCGGCAACACGGTACATCGCCGCCGCCGACGCCGCGAGGCGCTTAAGGTCAGCTTCCGCAAGGGTCACACCTTCAAAACCGTCAGGATATTCTTCCTCAATGAAGGCCGTCGTGATGTTGCCGCTTGTGAATTTCGCGTGGTCATAAACCGCTGCAAGGAACGGCAGATTGTGACCAATCCCCTCCATCTCAAAGCCGTCAAGCGCGGTGCGCATATGCTCAATCGCGTTTGCACGGTCAGGGCCCCACGTGCACAGCTTTGCGATCATCGGATCATAATACATGCTGATTTCGCCGCCCTCAAAAACACCAGTGTCATTGCGCACAACACGGGTTTCCTCGGCCACTTCAAGCGGCGGGCGGTAGGTTTGCAAACGTCCAATTGACGGCAGGAAATTGCGATACGGGTCTTCCGCATAAAGGCGACTTTCCATCGCCCAGCCATTCAACTTGATGTCTTCTTGCTTAAGCGTAAGCGCCTCACCGTATGCCACGCGGATCATCTGCTCAACCAAATCAACACCGGTAATCAACTCGGTCACAGGGTGCTCCACCTGAAGGCGTGTGTTCATCTCGAGGAAGTAGAAGTTGCGGTCGCCGTCCACGATAAACTCAACCGTACCAGCGGACGTATAGCCCACGGCAGCGGCCAAGGCGCAGGACTGCTCGCCCATGGCTTTGCGAGTCGCCTCATCCAAAAACGGCGAGGGCGCTTCTTCGATGACTTTTTGGTTGCGGCGCTGAATAGAGCACTCGCGCTCGCCCAAATAAAGAGTGTTTCCATGCGCATCCGCCAGCACCTGAATTTCGATGTGGCGCGGCTGTGTCACAAACTTCTCGATGAAAATGCGGTCATCACCAAAACTGTTGGCCGCCTCATTCTTGGACGACTGGAACCCCTCACGGGCTTCGGTGTCATTCCACGCAATACGCATCCCCTTACCGCCGCCGCCAGCAGAGGCCTTAATCATCACAGGATAGCCCACCTGGTTGGAGATTTTGACCGCGTCGTCCGCGTCCTCAATCAGGCCCATGTACCCTGGCACAGTCGATACGTTCGCTTCTTGGGCCAGTTTTTTGGAGGTGATCTTGTCGCCCATCGCCTCAATCGCGCCAGCAGGTGGCCCAATAAATGCAACGCCTTCTGCCGCAAGCGCCTCGGCGAAAAGCTTGTTCTCAGACAAAAAGCCGTATCCTGGATGGACCGCTTCCGCGCCCGTTTGACGAATTGCATCCATCACTTTGTCGATCACGATGTAGGACTGATTGGCCGGTGCAGGCCCGATGTGCACCGCTTCATCGGCCATCTTCACGTGCAGCGCATTGCGGTCAGCATCCGAATAAATAGCGACAGTCGCAATGCCCATTTTGCGTGCGGTCTTGATAACACGACATGCAATTTCACCGCGGTTGGCGATCAGGATCTTTTTAAACATGGGGTGTCCTTTCATGGGCTGGCCCAAAGGCAGCACCGGTCTTAAATGTCAGAAATTCAAAAGCAAAAGAGCGCATCACACGATCACCTCGGGAAACGAAGCCTGCGCGCGGGCGACATCAATCACCAACATCGCCTCGTAACTTTCAGGATCAAACGGGTCTTCAGCAGGGATCACCTCACGCCCGAAAAACCAGCTCAGGCGGCCCGCATCAAGATTGCCGCGCTCAAAAGGTTGATCGCCGAAATGCTCCCAAAGGGCGCGAATAAAGCCTTCGTCTGCGCGCTTATCGGGCGGACGGCGGTCGCGAAACCGCTCACGCGAGACAAGCTTGGTTGGCCCTGCTTTTGCAGGACGGCGAATTACAAATTGGAAATCAGTCCCAGGTAAACGGCCCGGAAAGCCGCGGTGTTTCAACATACCGCACCCCCTGAATAAGATGCTGCATGGAAGCGGGAGGGCGTAATCGCCATCCCGCGTGAGTAATTACTTGTATTTGCCTGTGAAAGCAGGCTCTTGACTAATCGGCTCTTGCTCGATGATGACAACATCATCCGCTTGCTTGCCAGCACATGCTGCCAAGAATGCAGTAACCCCAAGAACGGCGACGAGTTTAAGTGTTTGCGGCATGAAATACTCCCAGTGTCCAATGCATCTGTACCGGCGTTGCGCCAGCACACTGCGTGCGTGTTAAAGCCTGCCCATGCAGACATAGCCAAAACCATAGTCACTCCAGAGATCAAAAGATACTTTATTTGCAAAATCGCGCGAAATCCCGCTGCAAATTGGTCACAGGTCGGACGTAGGTGCGCATCAGGATTGCTTGCACAGAACCGCATCAGAATTGCTCCCAAACACAGCGCGCACCATCGCGCGAGAACGCCTCAAAGAACTGCGTTGCGCTTGCATCCGCAGCCCCAAACGGCACGGCACGATCCGCAAGGGAGATCACAATTTGCTCGGGACGCAGCGCCTTTTCGTCAAGCCAATGAAGCGCATATTCCTCGCAGAGTTGCTGAAAATCCAACTCAACATCCGCATATTTCAGACCGCCAGCGTCGCGTGTAATCTCAGGGGCAATCAGACGGAACCGCACCACATCCTCTTGGGTCAAAACCTCATGCATCTGCACGCTCTGCCCTGACGGCAACGCTAAATCCGCCACATCCGCCATCGCGAAAGCAAATGATGGCAGCAGCGCCGCGCCCATCAGATATGGCAGACAAGCTCGGATCATAGCGGAATGTTATCGTGCTTTTTCCAAGGGTTGCTTAGCTGTTTGCCGCGCAAGGACGCAAACGCGCGGCACACGCGGCGGCGCGTTGACTGGGGCATGATGACCTCGTCAATGAAGCCCTTCTCAGCGGCCACGAACGGGTTGGCAAAGCGGTCTTCATATTCCGCTGTGCGCGCCGCAATCTTATCCGCGTCACCCAATTCAGAACGGTACAGAATTTCCGTCGCACCCTTGGCACCCATCACTGCAATCTCGGCTGTGGGCCATGCATAGTTGATGTCGCCGCGCAGGTGCTTGGACGACATCACATCATAGGCACCGCCGTAGGCCTTGCGCGTGATCACTGTTACTTTCGGCACCGTCGCCTCGCCGTAGGCAAAGAGCAGTTTTGCACCGTGCTTGATGACGCCGCCGTACTCCTGACTGGTCCCCGGCAAGAAGCCCGGCACGTCAACAAGGGTCAAAATCGGAATTTCAAACGCATCACAGAAGCGTACAAAACGGGCCGCTTTGCGCGAGCTATCAATGTCCACACACCCCGCCAGAACCATCGGCTGGTTGGCCACAACACCCACGGTTGAGCCCTCAAGACGCACAAAACCGGTGATGATGTTCTTGGAGAATTCTTCTTGGATTTCGTAGAAGTCGCCCTCATCCGCCAGCTTGGTGATCAGCTCTTTCATATCATAGGGCGTGTTCGGATTGTCAGGGATCAGCGTGCTGAGGCTGTCGTCAATGCGCTGCACATCATCATAAAACGGGCGAACTGGCGGCTTTTCTTTGTTGTTCAGCGGCAGCAAATCCACAAGGCGGCGCACTTCGGTTAGCGCTTCGACGTCGTTCTCAAATGCCGCATCCGCAACACTTGATTTACGCGTGTGCGTCGACGCACCGCCCAGCTCTTCTGCGGTGACCACTTCGTTCGTGACGGTTTTCACAACGTCTGGACCGGTCACAAACATGTAGCTGGTGTCTTTGACCATAAAGATGAAGTCAGTCATCGCGGGGCTATAAACAGCACCACCCGCGCACGGCCCCATGATCACGCTGATTTGCGGGACAACGCCGCTGGCCATAATGTTGCGCTGGAACACCTCGCCGTAGGCGGCAAGACTGTCGACACCCTCTTGGATGCGCGCGCCGCCACTGTCGTTCAGGCCAATCACGGGTGCGCCGTTTTGCACGGCCATATCCATGATCTTGCAGATTTTCTTGGCATGAGTTTCCGAGACCGAGCCACCCAAAACTGTGAAATCCTGTGAAAACACATAGACCATGCGGCCATTGATCGTGCCCCAACCAGTGATGACGCCATCACCCGGATGCTTGGTTTTTTCCATGCCAAATTCGGTGCAGCGGTGCGCCACAAACATATCGAATTCTTCGAAGCTGCCTTCATCAAGCAACAGATCAAGACGCTCGCGCGCAGTCAGCTTGCCTTTGGCGTGTTGTGCTGCGACACGGCGTTCGCCACCTCCCATGCGGGCCTCGTCACGGCGGGCCTCAAGTTCACTCAGGATATCTTTCATCGGGTGTTCCCTTTATCAACGCATGGAGTGTCACAAATGCTGCGACTGCACAAAGTTGCGCTGACCATAGGCTTAACCGCGCCCCAACAGAAGTCTTATTTCGCCAAGCTGCATAGTTTGCATACAATAGCATATGCAAATTGCGAAACTGCAAAGATACGAAACCGCTTCCCCTTGCCGCCCCAAACCCGCTAAAGCAAAGTCATGAACTTTACCATGCAGCCAGCGCGTACGGCTCCCCACATCGCAACCCTCATCTCGCTCGCAAGCATCTCTGCGCTGACGATGAACATCTTTCTGCCCTCGCTGCCAACGATGACGGCACACTTCGGGGCGGACTACGCAGTGATGCAGCTGTCAGTCGCGCTTTATCTTGCGGTAAGTGCCGCACTGCAGATCGTTATTGGCCCGCTGTCTGACAGATACGGCCGCCGGCCCGTGCTACTTTGGGGGCTTTCTCTTTTTTGTCTGGCAACGATTGGCACGCTTGTGGCCCCAACGACCGAATGGTTTCTGGCCGCGCGCATGGCACAAGCGGTGATGGCCGTAGGGTTGGTGCTGTCGCGCGCCGTTGTCCGCGACATGGTGCCCACGGATCAAGCCGCCAGCATGATCGGATATGTAACCATGGGCATGTCGATCGTGCCGATGATTGGCCCCGGCATCGGCGGCGTGTTGGATCAAGCGTTTGGATGGCAGGCGAATTTCTGGCTGCTGCTCGGGCTTGGTGTGGCGATGCTTTACTCAGTCTACGTGGATCTGGGGGAAACACTTCCCGCAGACCGTTTGGGCGCAGGCCAAAGTTTTCGCGCCCAAATTCGTGACTATCCCCATTTGCTTCTCTCACAACGCTTCTGGGGCTACTGCCTTGCATCTGCCTTCGCATCAGGCGCGTTTTTCGCCTACCTCGGTGGCGCGCCGTTTGTGGGCACGACCCTTTTTGACCTTGATCCTGCGATGCTTGGCTTTTTGTTTGGCGCGCCAGCATTGGGATATTTTGCGGGCAATTGGATCACTGGCAAATACGCAGCCCGCGTCAGTCTAAACATGATGGTGCTTGTGGGCGCTATTTTGATCACCCTTGGAATGACACTTTTGTTTCTGACATTTCTGGCGGGCATCCAAACGGAGTTGGTCTTTTTCGGCTTCATGACAACCGTGGGATTGGGCAACGGCATGGTCATCCCTAATGCTACTGCGGGCATGCTAAGCGTACGTCCACAACTTGCGGGTACTGCATCTGGTCTGGGAAGCGCCATCATGATTGGTGGGGGTGCTGCTTTATCGGCCATGGCGGGCATCATGCTGAATGAAGAGACCGGCGCATGGCCACTGCTGTGGATCATGATGCTGACGTCGTTCGCCGCACTGGCCTGTATCCTCTACACAATCCACAGAGAGCGCCAATTGGCCCGCCAAGCATAACTTTGCAAAACCATTGATTAACCGCAGCGTATTTGCAAATGTTTCGGGATGGCACAGCAAAAACTCTACGCTGGCGTAAAGCTACGCGACATCCGAACCAAGCACGGCCTGACCCAAAAGCTTTTCGCTGAGCGGTTGGGCGTGTCCTTGAGCTATTTAAACCAGATGGAAAACAACAACCGTCCCCTTGCGACGGGAGTGGTCTTGGCGCTGGCTTCCGAGTTTGGGTATGATGTGCGTGGCCTATCAATGGGCGAGGCCGAGCGGATGGTCACGGATATCCGTGAGGCCTTGGCCGATCCTGTTTTCCCCGATCAAGTCCCCCTTCCCGACCTTCAATTGATCAGCTCAAACGCACCGGCTTTTGCCAAGTCGTTTCTAGATTTGCACAAAGCCTACCGCGAAGTGCGTGACAGGCTTGCCTCGCTCGACGAGGCCCTTGGGCGCGATGGCACGGGGCTGCGCCTGTCGCCTTGGGAAGAAGTGCGCGACTTTTTTCATTATTGCGACAACTACATTGATGCAGTCGATGTGGCTGCTGAAAACTTTGCGTTGCGCAAACTGATCCTGGATGAGGCATTTGACGAAATCGGTGTGATGTTGCTGCGCACGGACGCAGGCCCGTTGCGCCACTATGATCCGGCCACGCGCTGTTTGCGTATTTCGGAACGCGCAAGCCCCGCCACTTACCGCTTTCAGGCACTGGTGCAAATTGCCCTGCTGACCCACGACAAGCTGCTTGAAGCAACCCTTGATCTGGCCCGCTTTCAAACGACTGAGGCGCGCGACATTGCCAAGATTGGTCTGGCTAATTATTTCGCGGGCGCTGCCATGATGCCCTACGGTGAGTTTTTGGATGTGGCGCGCAGTACTCGCCATGATCTTGAACGGTTGGCCGCCCATTTCGGCGCCTCAATCGAGCAGGTCGCGCACCGGCTTTCCACCCTGCAGCGGCCCGGCGCCAAGGGGATTCCGTTCTTCTTTGTACGCGTTGATCCGGCGGGCACGATCACCAAACGTCACTCCTCTACAAGGTTGCAATTTGCTCGTTTCGGCGGGGCCTGCCCACTTTGGAATGTCCACCGCGCTTTTGAAACGCCGGGGCGTTTCTTGCGCCAACTGGCCGAAACCCCCGATGGGCATCGCTACATCAGCATTGCCCGCGACGTCAGTAAATCAGGTGGTGCTTTTGACGCACCCACGCGCCGCTATGCCATTGCCCTTGGCTGCGAGGTACAGCACGCACCGCAAATCATTTACGCTGACGGAATGGATATTTCGGGGCCCCATGTTTTTGAACCGATCGGCGTGTCGTGTCGTATTTGTGAGCGGTCAAATTGCCACCAACGATCCGTTCCGCCTCTTGAGCGCAGCTTGAACGCTGACCCAAATAGTCGTGAAATCCTGCCTTATACGTTGGACCCGTAACCGACCATCATTGCCCCGCACGCCGCCAACCTGCGCGCTGCGCTTCAGATGCGGAGCAAAACCAGCGCTCGCCACGGTTTTCATTGATGCCCGTGCGCGCGTAAAATCGATCGCCGGGCATGTGATAGATGCGGCCATTCTTTGAGATGTTGCCTTTGATCGCACAGTTTGGGTCCGGTGCGTCACCGCCACGGGCCGCTTGTTGGCGCGCCACGGCGGGACGTTCGTACGTGTTTGACCAAAGGCCACGGTTTTGCACGGAAGCCGATTTTTCAACAGTGACGTAATCGCGTGAATATTTCACATAGGCCAGCGCAAATCCATCAGCCACAAGTTCTGCGCCCACGTCGCGGCCCGCGACAAAACATTTGGCTACGATCCGGCCGTACCGGTCCACGTCATGGGTTTTGCAGGTTGCGCGCTGACCTTGGTAACGGGCGCGCACTTCGTCTTGGACATAGGTGCCGCAGTCCCACCGCACGCCCTGCGCCGAGCGACAGGTTTGGCCTACTTCGACAGCATCAATGCCGTGCAACCGCACACGTTCGCCGCCCACATCAAAGGTGTCGCCATCAATCACACGGATAACACCTGACGGGTCAGCCGCAGCAAGTGTTGCTGAAAAGAGGGTCAGGAAAAGAAAACAGGCACATCTTACCATTTCGTTAAGATGTGCCCCAACGCGCCGTGGCGCAAGTCAAATCGGGCGAAAGGTTAACCGTTTAAAACGGGGTCTCAACGTCCCCCATTGCTACGTAGACGGTCTTTACTTCCGAATAGTGATTGATCGCCTCTTTCGAGTTTTCGCGGCCCACACCGGACGCTTTCGCACCGCCAAAGGGGGCCTCAACAGGGGCAAGGTTGTAGGTGTTGATATAACAGGTGCCCGCCTCAAAGCCCTTCACCACGCGGTGCGCGCGGGTGATGTCTTTGGTGAACACCCCTGCGGCCAGCCCGAATTCCGTGTCATTTGCGCGGGCAAGAACTTCGTCTTCGGAGGTGAATGACAACACGGACATCACGGGGCCGAAAATTTCCTCGCGGGCAATTGTCATGTCATCTGTGACGTCCGCAAACACAGTCGGCTGAAGGTAGAACCCATTTTGGTCCAGCTGTTTACCACCGTAGACCAGACGCGCGCCCTCGGCCTCGCCTTTGGCGATGAAGCCTTTGACGATCTCCATTTGCGCGGCGCTGACCATGGGGCCGAAAGTTGTTTCAGGGTCCATTGGATCACCAATGATTGCCGTATCAAGGCGCGCGCAGAGCCGCTCAAGAAACTGCTCAAGAATATCTGCATGCACAAAGACACGCGTGCCGTTTGAGCACACCTGACCTGAGGAATAGAAATTGCCCAAAATTGCGCCACTCACGGCGTTTTCAATATCAGCGTCCTCAAAAACGATCATGGGGGATTTGCCGCCCAGCTCCATCGTGACGTGCTTCATCTGCGCTGCAGCGGCCGCGTACACCTTGCGTCCTGTCGGTACAGAACCCGTGAGCGACACTTTGTTGACACGCGGTTCGCCCACCAGTTTTGCCCCAACATCGCCCAAGCCTTGAACCACATTGTAAAGGCCCGCAGGGGCGCCTGCTTCCATCATGATTTCCGCAACTTTCAACGCACAAAGCGGTGTGGTTTCAGATGGCTTGAAGATCATCGCGTTGCCGCAAGCCAGTGCGGGCGCGCCTTTCCAGCACGCAATCTGCGTGGGGTAGTTCCACGCGCCAATGCCAAGGCAAAGGCCCAACGGCTCACGCACAGTGTAGACGAAATCATCGCCCAGCTGGATGTGCTCGCCTGTCAATGAACCTGCCAGCCCGCCGAAATACTCAAGCGCGTCCGCACCAGACGTGGCATCCACGACAGAGGTTTCCGAGTAGGGTTTTCCTGTGTCATAAGTCTCTAGGACAGACAGATCGTGGTTGCGCGCGCGCATGATATCAGCGGCCCGTCGCAGCACGCGGCCACGCTCTGTGCCGGTCATCGCGGCCCACTCTTTTTGCGCCCGCAGGCCGCTTTGCACCGCTGCTTCGATCACCGCATCCGTGGCCGAATGAACCGTGGCCACCACTTTGCCAGTTGCGGGGTAAATCACGTCGATCGGCGTGCCCGCAGTGTCTTCTAGGTATTTTCCGTCCACAAAATGGCTCGCCTTGGGTTGGGTTTGCATGATGCTCTCCTTACTCGCCGCGCGGGAAGCGTTTGTTTTCTTCCAGCACGTTCAGATCCATATGGTTGCGCATGTATTGCTCGGACGCGCGCTTGAGCGGTTGATAGTCCCAAGGGTAGTAATCGCCGTTGCGAAGCGCCTCGTAGACCACCCACCGTTTGGCCTGTGAGTGGCGCACATCGGCGTCAAAACGGGCAAGGTCCCAACGGGCTTCTGACTTGGCGCGCAGGGTTTGCAACGTGCCTTGATGCGCAGGGTCTTCGGCCAAGTTCGTCAGTTCGTGCGGGTCATCTTCAAGGTTAAAAAGCTGGTCCGCATCAAGGGTGCAGCGGTTGTATTTCCACGGGCCATAGCGCAGCGAGACAAGCGGCGCGTAAGAGGCCTCGGCGGCGTATTCCATTGCCACAGGCTCGGTCCGTTCAACGCCCTGCCCCATAGGAACCAGCGACTGACCTGCGGTCCATGGCATGACCTCATCCATGCTGACACCCGCCAGATCGCACAAGGTCGGGCATACGTCGATGTTGCTAACGGGGGTCTCGTGAAGGCCCGCCTCCATTTGCGGGGCACAGATCATCATAGGCACCCGCGACGATCCTTCATAGAACGACATTTTGAACCACAACCCACGCTCGCCCAGCATATCACCGTGGTCTGAAACAAAGACGATGATCGCTTCTTGGCGGGTATCTTCAAGCACCTGAAGCAGCTCACCAACTTTGTCATCAACGTACGAGATGTTGGCAAAATACGCTTGGCGCGAGCGGCGGATATCTTCTTTCGTGATATCAAAACTGCGCCAATCGTTCGCATCGAAAATACGCTTGGAGTGGGTGTCGTGATCTTCGTAATCCATCGCCGGAATTTCCGGTTCAAGATGCTCACAATCCTCATAAAGGTCCCAATATCTCTTGCGCGCCACATAAGGGTCGTGGGGGTGCGTGAAGCTGACGGTCATGCACCACGGACGCTCATCAAGCCCACGGGAGAACTCGTAAAGTTTGGTCTTTGCGTTATAGGCGACCTCGTCATCATATTCCATTTGGTTGGACGTTTCAGCCACACCGGCACCGGTCACAGAGCCCATGTTGTGATACCACCAATCAATCCGCTCACCGGGTTTGCGGTAATCGGGGGTCCAGCCGAAATCAGCGGGATAAATGTCAGTGGTCAGACGTTCCTCAAAGCCGTGCATCTGATCTGGGCCAACAAAGTGCATCTTGCCTGACAAGCAGGTCCGGTAGCCAGCGCGGCGCAGATGGTGCGCATAAGTTGGCACGCTTGACGGAAACTCGGCCGCGTTGTCGTAAACACCTGTGGCGGAAGGCAACTGCCCCGACATGAACGCAGCCCGGCCCGGCGCGCACAGTGGGCTTGCCGTGTAGGCGTTTTTGAAACGGGTTGAACGCGCCGCAAGCTTTTTAAGGTTCGGTGCATGAAGCCACTCTGCAGGACCATCGGGGAAGAGTGTGCCGTTCAACTGGTCAACCATAAGAATTAGGATATTCGGCTTCATTATTTATACCTTCGTTTCATGAGTAACTGGCGTGACGGCGCGCTTTTTCTGCGCCTCGCGCCACGTGATAAATATGACGGATGCGACAATGACCAACCCGCCAAAAACGACCCAAGCATCAACAGGTTCGCCAAAAACCACAACCCCCAGAAGCGTTGCCCAGACAAGCTGTAGGAACGTAGCAGGCTGCGTCACGGTGACCGGAGCCGCCGCGAATGCAAGCGTCATGGTGTAGTGACCAGCGGTGGCAAAACACGCAACGCCAAACAAGATAACGATGTCATGAAAACTGACCGGCACCCAAACTGCATAGGCAAAAGGAGCAAGGCCAATCGTCACTGTGATCGAGAGCATGCCAACAATCACCGCCGGTCCAAGCTGTCCGCTGAGTTGTTTGGCCAGAAGATATCCCGCTCCAAAACCAAAAGCCGTAAACAGCATTGCGATATGGCCGATATCAACTTCCCGAAATCCCGGGCGCAGAATGATCAGCGCGCCAATCAGCGCACAGATAATCGCAGCGATGCGCGGCAGGGCAAGCTTTTCACCCAAAAAAAGCGCCGCACCAATGGTGACATAAACAGGGCCTAGGTAATTCATCGCCGTGACCTCGGCCAAAGGGATGCGCGTCATTGCATAAAACCAACAGATCACCGCAAGCGTGTGTACAAAACCGCGTGCTGAAAACAGGACCAACTGACGCTTGGTCAAATGCGCATCAAAGATCGGCTTGATCATTGGGATCAGGAACACCAGCCCAAGCAGATACCGCAAAAACGCGCTTTGTGCGGCGGGCACGCGGCCATCCGTGTATTTGACCAACGCCGTGACTGTCACGAACATTACACCCGTGACGACCATCCAGAAAATACCACGGCGCGCAGAAGGTTGGGTCATGGTAACAACAACTTAAGCGCAATCGCCCACATCAACAGCCCCACACCGGCATCCAAGATTTGCCAACTGCGCGGCTTGGCAAAGAAAGGTGTCAGCAACCGCGCGCCATAGCCGAGGGTGTAGAAAAACGAAAAGCTGGCCAAAATTGCCCCAATGCCAAAAGCCATTTTATCATCATATTCCGCCGACACCGATCCGATCAGAATGACCGTATCAAGATACACATGCGGGTTTAGCCATGTGATGGCTGCCACCGCGGCCAAAGTCCCAATCAGCGGGGTGCGTTGTCCTTCCGATGGTACCAGCGCTTGCCCGCCTTTATAGGCGGACAGAAAACTACGCGCGCCATAGGCGATTAAGAACGCCGCGCCGCCGTATGTGAAAAGCGGCTCAACCCACGGTGCCGCATTTGTCATGGCTGTAAATCCCATGACACCTGCTGTGATCAAGATGGCATCTGACGTTGCGCAGAACAGCACCAGCGGCAGGACATGCTCACGGCGTACACCATAGCGCAACACCAAAGCGTTTTGCGCGCCAATCGCCACGATCAATGACAAAGCAACACCATAGCCCGCGAAAAACGCACCGTTCACCATGGGCATACCCTCTTCTTCTTTTGTTCAAAAATATCCAAAATAAAAAATGCCGCGACCCAGAGCCGCGACATTAGAACCTTACAAAGCTAGTAGCTGGGTTTACTCACTGCCCAGTTGCTCCATGACCTCGTCGCTGGCCTCGAAGTTGGCGGTGACTGTTTGCACGTCATCATCATCTTCAAGCGCCTCGATCAGGCGCATCAGCTTTTGCATACCTTCAAGATCAAGCTCGGTCGTCGTGGTGGGCTTCCAGATCAGTTTTGTGCTGTCTGACTCGCCCAGCTCTGCCTCAAGCGCTTGGGATACCGCGTGCAAATCTGTGTCGGCGCAATAGACCACGTGGCCTTCTTCGTCGCTTTCCACATCTTCGGCACCGGCTTCAATTGCCGCCATCATAACCGTGTCGTTGTCGCCTACGGATGCTGGGTAGCTAACCGCACCTTTGCGGTCGAACATAAAGCCCACACTGCCGGTCTCGCCCAAGTTGCCGCCTGATTTGGTGAAAGTTGAACGCACGGTGCTGGCGGTGCGGTTGCGGTTGTCGGTCATCGTCTCGACGATCACAGCAACGCCACCCGGGCCGTAGCCTTCATAGCGGATCTCATCATAGTTTTCCGCATCACCACCTTGGGACTTTTTGATCGCGCGATCAATTACGTCCTTGGGGACCGATTGCGATTTGGCTTCTTTCACCGCAAGGCGCAGGCGCGGGTTGTTGTCTGGATCAGGGTCGCCCATTTTGGCGGCCACAGTGATCTCTTTTGCGAGCTTGGAAAACAGCTTTGAGCGCAGCTTATCCTGACGGCCCTTGCGGTGCTGAATATTCGCCCATTTTGAGTGGCCAGCCATGTGCCATCCTCCCTCTTTAATGTAGTGTTGCTGCCTTATAGCCCCGCGTGAAAGCGGGTTGCAATGGGCAGGGGCTTGCTTTCACATGACCCAAACGGAGCGTGCCTTATGACGATTGATCAAATTATCCTTTTCACTCTTTTTGGTGCCGTGTTCGGCATGCTTCTTTGGGGGCGGTTTCGCTATGATCTGGTGGCGTTTGCGGCCCTGATGATCGGGGTAGTATTAGGCGTTGTGCCTACCAAGGATGCGTTCAGCGGTTTCGGTCATCCAGCCACTTTGGTGGTAGCCCTCGTTTTGATTGTGTCTGCGGGTCTGGTCAAATCAGGCGCGGTTTACTTGATCACCCGCACGTTGGTGGACGCCACACGTGGACTTGGCGGTCATATCGCGTTAATGGGCGGCATTGGCGGAGTGTTATCGGCCTTTATGAACAACGTTGCTGCCCTTGCACTTTTGATGCCAGTCGACATTCAAACCGCGCGCAAAGCAGGCCGCGCGCCGGGGCTGTCCCTGATGCCTTTATCGTTTGCGACAATTCTTGGGGGCATGGCCACGCTGATTGGGACACCCCCGAATATCATCATTGCAACGATCCGCGAAGAAAACCTTGGTGAGCCGTTCAAGATGTTCGACTTCGCCCCTGTTGGCGGGATAACGGCCATCGCCGGTTTGGCATTTGTCGCGCTAATCGGGTGGCGGTTGATCCCCAGCAAAGCCGATAGCACCAACGCCGCAGATGAGTTTGCCTCATACATCGCCGAGTTGACTGTATCTGAGGACAGCAAACATATCGGCAAAACCGTGGACGAGCTTGATGAGGTGGCCGAAAAAAACGACGTGGCAATTTTGGGACTGATCCGCGATGGCAAGCGCCTGCGCGGGCTGTCCAAAACCCGCACGTTGAAAGCGGCGGACGCCTTAGTGATCGAAGCCTCCCCCGAGGCGTTGGATGAATTTCGTGCAGCACTTTCGTTGGATTTTGCAGATGAACGCCGCGAAGAATTACTACGCGCCGATGGGGCCGGACTAAACGTCATAGAAATTGTTGTGACCGATGGGTCACGTCTGAACGGCCGTACCGCGCAGGCCGTGGGTATGTCATGGCGACGGCGTGCCATTTTGATGGGCATCAGCCGCGAAGGTCGCGCAATCAAAAGCCAAATCCGCCAAACACCCCTTAAACCTGGTGATATCTTACTGGTGTTGCTGCCCGATGGAACCGAGGCGGATGTCACTGATTGGCTTGGATGTCTGCCCCTTGCGGATCGTGGCCTTAGTGTGACCCAAGACAATAAAGTTTGGGTGGCGATTGGACTTTTCGCAGCTGCGGTCATTGCCGCCTCCCTTGGCTGGATTTATCTGCCCATCGCCCTTGGGATTGTGGTGATCGGTTTTGTTTTGTTGAAAATAATTCCGATCCGCGAGGTTTATGACCATATCGAATGGCCCGTGGTGGTCCTGCTTGGTTCAATGATCCCTCTTGGCGCTGCTCTTGAGACATCGGGCGGCACAGAATTGATCGCGGACGGCTTGATTGATCTGACCACGGGCCTGCCCGCATGGGCCATTTTGACAGTGCTGATGATTGTAACCATGACCCTGTCTGACGTGCTGAACAACACCGCAACAACCATTGTGGCCGCCCCGATTGGCATCCAGATGGCGCAGTCTTTGAGCGTGAACCCCGATCCATTTTTGATGGCTGTGGCAGTGGCCGCATCATCGGCGTTTCTCACCCCAATCGGGCACAAGAACAATACCCTTATTCTGGGGCCCGGGGGCTACAGTTTCGGGGACTACTGGCGGATGGGATTACCGCTTGAAATTCTTGTTGTCGGTGTGTCCATACCAGCCATCTTGGTGTTCTGGCCGCTATAACTACGCAGCTAGAACGGCCACAGGATTGGAATAATCGCACTTGCCAGCACACCGATTGACAGGTTCAGCGGAATACCCACCCGCATGAAATCTTTGAAATGATATCCACCGGGACCATACACCAGCATATTCGTTTGATAGCCTATTGGCGTGGCAAAACTGGCGCTGGCCGCAACCATCACGGCCACAACCAGCGGGCGCGGATCAATCCCTAATTGGGTCGCGACACCGATGGCCACGGGGGTAACAACCACGGCAACAGCGTTGTTGCTGACCAGCTCCGTTAAAACTGAGGTGATGAGATAAATCACCCACACCAACAAGAAGGGTGGCAAGATCGCCAAAGCGGGCTCAAGGATGCCAACGATCAACGACACCGCCCCCGATGATTGCAACGCAGCACCCACCGCGAGCATTGCAAAAATCAGCGCCAACAAACGGCCATCTACAAAACCAAAGGCCTCCTCTGCATCGATGCAGCGGGCGGCTAGAACAACTGCAACTGCGACAATCGCCAACAAGAAAATCGGCGCAACACCAAGGCCAGCAAGAGCCACGATCGCGACAAGAGCCGCTAGGGCGATGGGCGCTTTGCTGCGGCGCAAGGCGCGGTCCGATGGCTGGCTGACGTCGACCAAATCCATCTCTTCGGCAAGGCGGGAAATATCTGCCGCTGCACCTTCTATCAGCAACGTGTCCCCGACCCGCACCACAATGTCATCAAGGCCACGCCCGATGTTTTGGTTACGGCGGTGTACGGCCAAGGGATACACGCCAAAACGGCGACGCAGCCGCATGGCCCCAAGTGAACGACCAACCATGTTACACCCCGGCGTGATCAACACCTCAACGGTGCTTGTCTCAACAGAGCTAAGCTTATCGACTGTTGCCACGTCTTTACTAGCTTGGATGCCCAGCAACTCGGACATCTCGGTGCGCAATACCACGCGGTCTCCTGCCTCAAGGCTGACGGATGGCAAATTGCGGCGCAAAGACAGATCTCCGCGCAGAACATCAACCAGGCGCACACCTTCACGCTTGAACATATCCACGTTAACCACCTGCTGTCCGATCAACCCCGACCCTTCAGGCAGTGCGACTTCGGTGAAAAACTTCATTTTGCTACGGCCGCCCAGAAGGCCCGCCATGCTGTCGCGATCAGGTAGCAGCATCGGTGCGATCACCCCAAGATACACCATACCCCACGCCACCAATATGATACCAAGAGGCGTGATCTCAAAGATTCTGAAAGGCGCCAGTCCTTCCGCACGCGCGACACCGTCTACTAGCAGGTTTGTCGACGTGCCGATCAACGTCAGTGTGCCGCCCATTACCGCCGCATAGCTAAGCGGGATCAGAAGTTTCGAGGGTTTCTTGCCAAGCTTTTTGGCCAATTGGATAAACACAGGGATCATCACAACAACCACAGGCGTGTTGCTGACAAACGCGCTGGCAATCACCGCGAACCCGATCAGCCCACCCACCGCGAGGGCAGGGTTTTTATCCGCATGCCGCTCGGCCAAATGGGTAAAAGCCGCCAAAGCGCCGGTGCGCACCAAAGCCCCCATCACGATAAACATCGCGGCAATTGTCCACGGCGCGGGGTTGGCCAACACATCCACCGCCGCCTGATAGGGCAACACACCCAAAGCCAAAAGCACCGCAACGCCCAAAATCGCGACCACTTCGGTGGGAAAGGCTTCGCGCATAAACAGCACAAACATCCCCACAACGACCGCCAGCGTGATAACCGCTTGGCCCGTCTGCTCAAGGGATAAAAGTTCAATCATGATGCTACCTTACTCAATAGACTTGTCCGTAAGTATAGCGCGTCTGTCTTGCGCGCAAAAGAAATGCTTGCGCGTGCCTCAGGCTTATTTTTGCGAGGTGAAAACGATCTAAGTCAGCGGGCTTGGCCCAGATTGCTGAAGCCGTCCCCCGATGCGCACCATCTCGACGTGCAGCGCCTTTCCCGTGGCATCATCAGTCTCAACATATAGGCCCGCGCACGTGCCCGCCTCAGCCGCCGGTTCAAAACGCCCCTTACCCATGCCCGTCACGAAACGGCGCAACGGTTCTTTTTTGTCCATACCAATCACCGAGTTGTAATCGCCGCACATGCCGGCATCTGCCTGAAACGCTGTACCGCTTGGCAAAATCTGCGCATCACCGGTTGGCACATGGGTGTGCGTCCCCACAACGACGCTGGCGCGCCCGTCACAGAAATGCCCCATGGCCATCTTCTCGGATGTTGCCTCGCAATGCACATCGACCAAAATGGCCTGCACCTGACCGCCCAGTGGGTGGCGCGACAAAACCGCATCGATGGCCGAAAACGGATCATCAAACGCACGTTTCATGAAGACTTGCCCCAAAACCTGAGTAACCAAAATACGCTTGCGGCTGGCGGTTTCGAAAATGCGCACGCCGCGGCCCGGTGCTTGCTTGGCAAAGTTCAAAGGGCGAATGATGCTGGTCTCTTTTTCAGCGTATTGAAGCATGTCGCGCTGATCAAAAGCATGATCGCCAAGCGTCACACAATCGGCTCCTGCTTCAAACAGCAACTTGGCATGGGCTTCGTTCAGACCTGCGCCGTTAGTTGCATTTTCGCCGTTCACCACAATGAAATCGAGGCCCCATTGCGCGCGCATCTTTGGCAGATGTTCGACCACAGCACTGCGGCCAGAGCGGCCAACGACGTCACCTAAAAAGAGTATCTTCATAGGGCCCCTGCCTAGGCCTAGTCGCCGGTGTGAGCAAGATGCGCGCTCAAATAATCCAACAAACGCCTATGGCGTGATCACGCCCTGTTCAGTCACAATCATGTTGAGCCGCTGATCTGTTGGCTCAAGCGGCAAGGCGTTTTGCTGTTGTGCACTATAAGCAAAGCCAATCGCCAACGTAGGACTCGCAGCGCGCAGCAACTCAAGCGTGCGGTCGTAAAAGCCGCCACCATAGCCCAAACGCCCGCCAGCGGCATCAAATGCGACGAGCGGCACGATCACAACTTCGGGGATCAACGTATCGCCCTTTTCGGGCACCATCGCCTTGAACGGGCCTTCGATCATTGGCGCGTCGGGCACCCACTCACGAAACGTCAGCGGTTTTCCCGCAGCCTCGATTACCGGCAAGCAAACTTTACCATGCGCAGCGGCCTCAGACATTGCAGGGCGCGGATCAATCTCGGTGTTGATGGGCCAGTACCCAGCGACGCAAGAACCGCGGTATCCCGCAAGAACCTCACTTAGCACACCCGCAGCCGCGTCTGTGCTGGCGTCATGGGCAATACGGCGGGCGGCAAAAGCAGTGGCGCGTGCGGCCTTTTTCAACGAAGCCAGTTCGTTTTCAGCGCTGTTCATAACAGCACCATCGCAGCCAAGCCGAGAAAAGCGAAAAAGCCTACAACATCCGTAACGGTGGTCACAAAAGCACCAGAGGCAAGCGCAGGATCAACGCCCAGCTTTTCGAGCACCACCGGAATGACCGTGCCCGCGAGCCCCGCAATGACCAAATTGATCACCATGGCCACACCGATGACAGCCCCCAACACGGGCGAGCCGAACCACAGCACACCTACCACGCCCATCACAACCGCAAAGATCAAACCGTTCACCAAGCCCACCAAAACCTCGCGGCGGATAACACGCCACACGTTGCTGCCAGTCAAATCTTTGGTCGCAATCGCGCGCACAGCCACGGTCAATGACTGCGTGCCCGCATTACCGCCCATGGAGGCAACAATCGGCATCAATACCGCAAGGGCCACAAATTGCGCGATCACATCTTCAAACTGCGCGATTACGAGCGAGGCTAGGATCGCGGTGACCAAATTGACAGCCAACCAGGGGAAGCGGCGCTTGGTGGTCTCGATGACTTTGTCCGACAGCGACCCCTCCCCCACACCTGCAAGCCGCAGGATATCTTCTTCGTGTTCTTCATCCAGTACGGCCATGGCGTCATCTATCGTGATGATGCCCACAAGGCGCTCGTCAGCGTCCACAACAGGCGCCGAAATGAGGTGATATTGGTTGAACGCATAGGCCACATCGCCTTCGTCCTGATCTACGTGGAACGTTCGGAAACTGCCCTCAACGATCTCAGTCAGATTTGTGTCGCGGCGTGAGCCCAAAAGCTTGCCGAGTGTCACATATCCCACGGGCTTCATGCGCGGATCCGTCAGAACCACGTGATAAAAATCATCCGGCAGATCATCTTCATTTCGCAGAAAATCAATGGCTTGGCCGACTTTCCAATGCTGCGGGGCCATAACGACCTCACGCTGCATCAAACGGCCAGCGGATTCCTCGGGGTATGAAAGTGACTGCTCAACCGCGACGCGGTCCGCATCATCAAGCGCCTCAAGCACCGCGCCCTGTTGCTCGGCGCCCATGTCCTCAAGCAGGTCAACAACGTCGTCAGTTTCAAGATCGCGCACCGCTGAGGCAAGCTCTTGCGGCTCAAGCCCATCAATGACCCCTTCGCGCAGGCTTTCTTCCAGCTCGGACAGAACATCGCCGTCCACGCCGCCCTTCCAAACCGACAACAAACGCGACCGCGCGCTGTCATCAATTTGCTCAAGGTAGTCGGCAATATCGGCGGGGTGGAGCGGCTCCATCAGAACCGAGATTGCATCCCCATCTTGCTCCTCAACGGCCTCGCGTACGGCCGAAGCAAACCGTCCATCAAGGGCGAAATCACCGGCGTCACTCATGGATGCTGTGCTGTCGTGCTCGGCCATTGTTGCCCCCATCGCCCTCGTCGCTGCGCCTCTTGTATGAAACGCGCGGGCCAATCAATCAACCGCGCAATCGCCCGAACCTAGCGGCAGGGGGCGGCCAAAACCATTACCCAGTTATCGCCGTCTTGCGCCAAACCAAAAGCGCGGGCTTTGGGGTTAAAATATTGGCGCTGTGCCCCGCAGAGCCCAGCCATGCAGCCAACACAGCTGCCTCACTGGGCAACGTGTTGGCAATGTTTTCTGCAGCAAAACAGGCATCGTAACCGGTCATTTTCACGCGCTGCAGCACGTTAGAACCGCTTGAGCCGCGATGCGAGAAAAAACCAACAGTGCTCATGTCTGAGGCATGGGCCAGTGCTGCGCGGTCCACTCGCGTATCACGCACAACCGCGGGCACACTGTTGCGCAACCTGTTTTGATTAACCGTGAGAAGAAAATCGCCCTGTACCGCGGACAGCTCTGCGTATTGCTCACCCTCAATTACGATGAGCCGTAAATTACCGCCAACAGTGCATCCGCTTAGGGCCAAAATACACGCCCCGATCCATACTCGTAACATCTTTCACCCCTTACTAAACGCTATCGTTAAACGGCTCCAAAATCTTCAACGCCTCAGCGAGAACCTGCGCATTTGCGGCAGCGACAACCCTCCCGCCGTGATGGGCCACACCCCCGTCCCAGCTTGTCACGACACCGCCCGCGGCCTCGATCACCCCGATCGGACCCGCTATATCATAAGCATTCAACCCCGCTTCGATTACTAAATCAACCTGACCCCTCGCAACCAAAGCATATCCGTAACAATCCATGCCAAACCGCGTTAGTTTGCACAGCTTCGAGACGGCCTCAAAACCCGCGCGTTCAACAGGACTGCCCACTTCAGGAAAGGTGCTGAGCAAAATCGCATCGCCAAGTGCCGTCGTCTGGGTCGATGCACGCAGCGGCATTTCGCCGTGCGGTCCGCTCATCCGTGCGGTGCCAAACCCACCCACGAAACGCTCGCCAATATACGGCTGATCAATCACGCCAAGCAAAACACCGCCCTCATCTTGCAGAGCAATCAACACGCCCCAAGTCGGCGTGCCACTAATGAACCCGCGTGTGCCATCAATCGGATCAAGCACCCACGTCAGCCCCGACGTGCCAGAGGTCGCGCCGTATTCCTCGCCCAAAATCCCGTCATCGGGCCGCAAAGTTGCGAAAACGTCCCGCATCGCACGCTCGGCGGCGCGGTCTGCTTCGGTCACAGGGTCAAAATCGGATGGGCGCTTGTTGTCCACGACCAGCGGCGCGCGGAAATATGGCAGGATCACATCACGCGCCGCATCTGCTGCGGCATGTGCGGCGTTGATCAAAGCGCGTTGCAGGTCTGGATCAATCGTGCGGCGGTCCATGTGCGGCGCTCCATCAAAAGCAAAAAGGGCACCCTACGGCGCCCCAAAGACTTACAGCAGACCCGCTGCCCTATTCAAGAGATCCCGAGCATGAAGAACGGTAAGCTGCGCTACGCAACGTCGCTGAGGACACGCGCGAGATCAAACAGCTTGCGGCGCTGGTTTTCTGGAATGGCGTAATATGTGCGCACCAATTCCATCGCCTCTTTTTCGGCAAACATGTCATCAACCTCAGTGGTTGGCGTGTCTGCACCGTCAAAGAAAAAGCTAACAGGGCAATCAAGCGCCCCGCCAATGTCCCAAAGTCGAGACGCAGAAACCCGATTTGCACCGGTCTCGTATTTTTGGATCTGCTGGAACTTGATCCCGACAGCTTCCGCCAATTGCTGTTGGGTCATCCCCACCAGCCAGCGCCGATGACGGATCCGTTTCCCAACATGTTCGTCGACGTGATGCGTCATAAATTCACTCCACCTCTGATTTCATAGCAATTACCACAAGCAACCCATGCGACAAATCACAAAAAAATCACGCTGCTGTAGCCAAAAAATTTCAATGTGATGCAATACATTGATAATGTTATAGATAACTAGCCTCTATTATTGAATATGTGCGTGAATATCTTTCGAAACAAGAAAATATTCAAAATCCTGCATTTGTGGTACATATTTGACACCTTGCCCCTACGTCACGTCACTGTATCCATTGGTATGCAATTAAACAGCATACAAAATTGTATGGGAAATTTTACAAAAGCACCCTTTTGTCCCTAACGATTCGCCTGAATGCTCAACCAATGAGGCCCGATATGCGCGCTTTTCAAATTCATGACCTCGAAACACCTCCCACTTTGTGTGACGTGCCCCGCCCCGCTGCGGCCGCTGGTGAAGTGGTCGTGAAAGTTGCGGCATGCGGGCTGAACTTTGGTGACTTACTGATGATGACAGGCCGCTACCAAGAACGCCCGCCCTTGCCTGCTACATTGGGTATGGAAATCTCGGGCACGGTGGCAGAAGTGGGTAATGATGTGCACCATCTTCGCGTGGGCCAACGGGTCATTGGATTTAGCGGCCACGGCGGTCTTGCAGATTACTGCGCACTGGCAGCAGACCGTTGCGCCCCGCTTGATGACACCATGGACGACATAACCGCGGCCGCTTTTCAGGTGGCCTATGGGACCAGCCACCTAGCGCTCACCAAGCGCGCACGCCTTGCCAAGGGCGAAACCTTTCTGGTGACTGGCGCCGCCGGTGGTGTTGGACTGACCGCAGTTGAATTGGGGGCCAAGCTTGGCGCAACAGTGATTGCAGCCGCGCGCGGGGCACAAAAGCTCGAAATCTGCAAAGCGGCAGGCGCACATCATGTGATCGACACAGATACTGACGACCTAACGGCCCGCGTCAAAGCGCTTGGTGGCGCGGACGTTATCTATGAAACCATCGGTGGTGATGTCTTCACGTCGGCTTTCAAAGCGTGCAACCGAGGCGGGCGTATCATTGTGATTGGCTTTGCTGGTGGCACTGTGCCCCCCGTTGCCGCAAATCACCTGTTGGTGAAGAACATTGATCTGATCGGTTTTTATTGGGGCGGATACCTACCCATAAATCCGGGCGCGCTGCATGAAAGCCTGAGTGATCTGATGCGTTGGCACGCTGCCGGCAATCTTGCGCCACACGTCAGCCACGTTTTACCAATTGAGCAAGCCGCAGACGCCTTTGAGCTGTTGCGTGCACGCAAATCCACAGGAAAGATCGTTATTACGCTCTAGCGGCACGGCTTAATGCAGGCCTTACAACGCAATTTCAAAACACCGTGATTAAAGGTAATTTTGAACCGGATATTCCGTATCACCCGCCAATATATTAGACCGATATCCCTTGAAAACGGGCGCTAGTATGACAATATATCAAGCAATCGCGGCGGGGGTTTAACCCTTCCCGACGCGGCGTCAGGGAAACTTAAGCGAAAGGGCCAATGGAAATGGCACAATTCGACACTGCCCGCGCAGGCGTGGGCATCCGCACCGCAGAAATCGACGAAGGTCTGCGCGCACATATGAACAAAGTCTACGGCACAATGTCCGTGGGCATGCTGATCACATTCGCAGTGGCTTGGGCCGTGGGTACATCCCCTGCCTTGCTGTCTGTGTTCCGTGACCCCGCAACACTGCAACCAAACATCCTCGGCTGGATCATCATGTTCGCGCCGCTGGCGATGGTTTTCGGCTTCAGCGCCATGATTAACCGCTTCTCGGCGGCTGCTGCACAGCTGTTCTTCTACGCCTTTGCGGCGGTGATGGGTCTGTCAATGGCATGGATCTTCGTGGCCTTTACAGGCATGAGCATCGCGCAAGTGTTCCTCGTAACATCGATCGCCTTCGCTGGTCTGTCGCTTTACGGCTATACCACAAAGAAAGACATCTCAGGCTGGGGTAGCTTCCTGATCATGGGTGTGATTGGCATCTTGGTGGCAATGGTCGTCAATATCTGGCTGCAATCACCAGCGATCATGTTCGTGGTGTCTGTTCTGGGTGTTCTAATCTTCGCGGGCCTCACAGCTTACGACACACAAAAGATCAAGACAGTGTACCTCGCACATGCCCACCACGGCGACACAGAGTGGCTCGGCAAGTCGGCGATCATGGGCGCGTTGAACCTCTACCTCGACTTCATCAACATGTTCATGTTCCTGCTTCAACTGCTTGGCAATCGTGAATAATCAAACGCTAGTTTGACGAACGCAAAGCCCTCCGCGCACATCGCACGGGGGGCTTTTTTCTGTCTGCGATGCGAATTCAACCTGCAGCTAAAGCAGGTGCTCTGAGAGAAGGTAGAGAGACACAGTAGGTCTCTTTGAGGTGATCCGGAACGTGTATCCCATTGCATCCACTCAAACTGATCTACACACCGTTAAGACGCCTAAACAGAAACTCGCGAACAAAAAAAGCCACGCATATCTGCGCGGCTTCTTGAATTAGATTAAGTAGTCGGAAACCAGTAGCGCGAAGCTTACTTGATTTTGCCTTCTTTGTACTCAACGTGCTTACGGATGACGGGGTCGTATTTGTTAACAACCATTTTCTCAGTCATCGTGCGGGCGTTCTTTTTGGTCACGTAGAAGTGGCCGGTGCCTGCTGTTGAATTCAGGCGGATTTTAATCGTGGTTGGCTTCGCCATTTGATCTCTCCTAAAAGGGGGCCGCGCCACACCTCGGGGGCCGCTCCGGAAACTTGAACCCGCCTTCTATCCGCAACAGGCCCCAAGTCAACCTGATTCTGCGTCCAAATCGGGCAAATTATCCGCCGCTTGAAAAATACCTGCGCTAAACTGGCTGATTGGCGGATTGCGGATGGGATACCACCATAATTGCCGTGATATCATCAGGTCCATACGTGATCGGCGCAAGCACCGCCGCCCATAATCTGCTGACGCCGCTGCTGTCTACGCGCTTGTGCTCAACGCGCACTGTAAGCCCATCTGCACTGCTACAAATCGCTGCTGCGATCGCCTCTCGCACCGAAGCAGGCCAAAGCATCTCCCAATGCAGCCCCTTGCGCTCACCTACACCGAAGTGGCTTTGGCTCATGTTATTTTCGCGGATGATCCTGCCATCCGTTTCAAGAATTTCGACGGACAGGTTCGTTTCGTCCATCATCAAATCCATGCACGCCTGAGCTCGCGCTCCGCTCAAATCGCACGCATAACTATCGATTGTTCGAATTACATTTAACGCTACCATAGCGACAGACCCCAATCATAAACGAAGTATGAATATACTTCGACACAGCGAACATGCCGCCTCATTGTTTGAAACTACCCTGTCAACTTTTAACTGCACATGAATGTGTAACGTTTAGCTTACATTTTGCTTTCGGAATACCAAAACTCACGCTGAGTAAAAATGTGTGGAGGGTCTATAAGCCGGATTTTGTCCAAGGCGTTGCCACCTCTGGATGACCATTCCTCTAGCGGACCTGTCACCAAGCCCGTCAAGCTGCCAACCCGAACCTGCTGGGGCCGATGGCGCCCCGCCCGACCGAAATCAGGCACGCGGTTCCTATTTGGCATTGCTCCTGGTGGGGCTTGCCATGCCGTCCCTGTTACCAGCGACGCGGTGGTCTCTTAAACCACCGTTTCACCCTTACCTTGCATGCAAGGCGGTCTGTTTTCTGTGGCGCTATCCGTCAGATTGCTCTGCCCAGGCGTTACCTGGCACCATTCCATCACGGAGTCCGGACTTTCCTCGATGCGCACCCCCGAAAGGACGCAACAGCGCGGTCACCCGACCCTCCACACATAGGCTCGCGCTTACCCCTGTGCCTGCCTCAGGTCAACGACAAGCTGCGCGCGCTGAACCGTGTCGCAAGATCGTCCATCATCGCGCAGTCCGTCGCATCAAGCGGGCCAACGTGCCACGGACGAAATCTTTGGCGGAATGCTTCAAAGACCGCATCCACACCCGCCTCGTTCACAGGATAGCCAAACTGTGCAGCAGTCTGCGCGAAATCCGCCGTGTCGCGCCCAATCGATGCATCAGGCCAAACAGAAAGCCCTTTTTGGGCCAAACGCTGCCAATCAAAAAACCGACCCGGGTCTTGCTTGCGCGCAGGCGCCATATCCGAGTGGCCAATAACGCCATGAGGTGCGATGCGCCAACGATCCATTACACAGGCCAGCACCACTTCAAGACGGTGCATTTGCGCGCCACTGAAACGTACCCGCCCGCTGCTCAGCAACTCAATCCCAATTGAGCGCGAGTTGATATCACTCACCCCCGCCCAACTGCCCGCCCCTGCGTGCCACGCGCGCATAGCGCCATCCACAAGCGTAAAGAGGCGACCATCCTCATCAATCAGATAGTGACAGCTGACCTCATGCTCGGGGGTACAGAGCCGTTCAAGCACCTCGTCCAAATCGGTCATCGCCGTGTAATGCAGCACCACAAGCTGGGACGTCAGCCCATCCCGACGCGGGCCGAAATTAGGACTTGGATGCCAAATACTATCCGCAAGCATGCTGTGCGCGGACCCTATTTAATTGCCCGACTGTGCCTGAGCACGGGCGCGGCGGTAGGGGCTTGGATCCCAATCACAGGCAAATCCATCGCCGTCAGGGTCAAGTGCTTTGCGATCACGACGCGGACCGCCTAACTCCAAAAATTCCTGCTGGGCCAGATCGTCGGATAAATACTGCGCACAATTGCGGGCATTTTTAGCCGCGAGGGCAATGCCGCGACGGGTGTAAAGGCTCTCGCCCCGCGCGTTAGTGGTCTGCAGCGCATACTGCACAATGTTCGGCCCTGACGCGCCGTCCCGCGTGGGCAACGCAGTTGGAGCAACCTGCTCAAAGCGGCCTTGGTTTGCCGTGCGCCGTGCCGCATCCGCTTCAATGTCGCGCAACTGCGAAACCGCGTCAAAGTCGTTTTCACGGCTGATACCGGTCACAGCAACAGCTTCGGGCGCGGGGTTGCTAGGGGATGCCTCAAGAGGTGCTTGGCCCGAATTATTCAACGCAGCCGTTGTGGCCGCTGCAATCTCTTGGGCATCAGTCAGACCTGAGGTTTGTGCGCCACTGCCCCCTTGCGCGGACCCGTTCACTGGGCCCGTTCCGGAGGGAACTGTGATGCCATTTACCTGCGGGTTAAGCGAAGCGGTGGTCACGGCGGGTTCGTTTTCAACTGGCAAGCCGACGGACCCTGTGCCGCGCAACTCTGCATCGCGTTGCTGGCTGCGCAATTTGAAATCATCAAACCCAACGCCGCGTGCACTGTTGGGCACTGCAGGCTGGCACGCCGACAAAAGAGCCACACCAAGCCCCAAGATCACAAAATTTTTCACCGCAAATACGTCCTTACACTCAATTCAATTGCGTGCGTGGATCACGTGGCGGCCTCGGGCGACAAAACGTCAAAGGCCGCGCGATTTTTACCGCACGGCCAAGGGATTACCACCATTTGGTTGGTTTTGCTACAAATCCTGTGGCGCGTTCCAATGCGTAGGCGGAATTCAACAAATCGCCCTCTTCCCACGGACGACCAATCAGCTGCAAACCAAGCGGCAGCCCTGACGCATCTGTCCCCGCAGGAACAGCAATGCCCGGCAGACCAGCCAAGTTAACTGTAACGGTGAAAACGTCATTAAGATACATTTGCACTGGATCCGCTGACTTCGCCTCACCAAGGCCAAAAGCCGCAGACGGGGTCGCAGGGGTCAAAATGGCATCCACACCCTCATTAAAGACGTTCTCGAAGTCTTGCTTGATCAACGTGCGCACTTTGCGGGCGCGGTTGAAATACGCGTCATAAAAACCTGCGGACAAAACATAGGTACCCACCATGACGCGGCGCTGAACTTCGGCCCCGAACCCTTCGGCCCGGGTCTTTTCATACATCTCAGTAATACCATCACCCGCATCAAGCGTGGCGCGATGACCGAACCGAACGCCGTCATAGCGCGCAAGGTTTGAGGACGCCTCGGCAGGTGCAATCACGTAATACGCAGGCAGCGCGTATTTGGTGTGGGGCAGTGAAATATCAACAATCTCGGCACCTGCGTCTTTGAGCATTGCTTGGCCGTCGGCCCAAAGCTGTTCAATCTCGGCGGGCAGGCCCTCCATGCGGTATTCTTTCGGAATACCAATCTTTTTGCCCCGAATATCACCAGTCAGCGCCGCTTCAAAGTTTGGCACAGCAAGGTTGGCTGATGTGCTGTCCTTGGCATCAAAGCCACACATAGCCTCAAGCATAATTGCCGCGTCGCGCACGTCTTTTGTCATAGGCCCTGCTTGATCAAGCGATGACGCAAACGCCACAACACCCCACCGCGAGCACCGCCCATACGTAGGCTTGATGCCTGTAATGCCCGTAAAGGCCGCCGGCTGACGAATTGATCCACCAGTATCCGTGCCTGTTGCCCCAAGGCACAAATCAGCAGCAACCGCAGCTGCCGACCCACCAGAAGAACCACCCGGCGTCAGCGCACGGTCATCGTTTTTCCACGGATTGATTGCGTCACCGTAAACCGAGGTCTCGTTTGAAGACCCCATGGCGAATTCGTCCATGTTCAACTTACCCAGCATTACCGCGCCAGCGTCGAACAACTTGCCAGAGACCGTGCTTTCGTACTCGGGGCGGAAGCCTTCAAGAATACCCGAAGCGGCCTGTGACGGCACACCCTTGGTGCAGAACAAATCTTTGATGCCCACAGGGACGCCGTTCATATCCGGTGCATCTGCACCGCGACGCGCATCTGCGGCTTTGGCTTGCTCACGGGCGATCTCGGGCGTGTTGTGAACAAATGCGTTCAGCGCCGATGCCCCTTCGATTTCAGACAGGCACGCATCAGTCAGTTCAACGGACGTCAGCTCACCTTTGCGCATGGCGTCGCGGGCAGCGGCGATAGTAAGTTTAGACAGATCAGACATCGGGTTTACTCCACCACTTTAGGCACGGCGAAAAAGCCTTCGCGTGCATCGGGGGCATTTTTCAAAACTGCTTTGGGTTGGTTACCATCAGCGACCACATCTTCGCGGCGATAAAGGCGCTGCGGTGTCACGGATGTCATTGGCTCAACGCCCTCAACATCGACCTCGTTGAGCTGTTCGATAAAGCCCAAGATATTGCTGAATTCCGTGGAGAGCGCAGGCAGCGCGTCGTCTTCCACTTTGATCCGGGCCAGCTTGGCCACTTTGCGGGCGGTATCTATATCAATCGACATTTGGGATGCTCCGAAACCTATTTAGGGCGGTTTAGCGGGGCGCGCCGGAATTGCCAAGCACGTGCCGCGCTCGCCAGGTGCAATAGACCCCAAAAACGTCAATTATCGGTTTGTTTTCGCGTATTGATCGGCTTGAGCTGATCTTCGCCCCACACGCACAACGCATCAGGTCGCTAATTCAGCCGCGCAAACCAGAAAAGAAACGAGTTAACATGTCTTGGGCCGCAGAGGCGTTGATACCGTCATAGACTTCAGGGGCGTGATGACATTGTGGGTGGCTAAAGACGCGCGCGCCTTGGGCAACACCACCTGATTTCGGATCAGCCGCGCCATAATAAAGCCGCGCAATCCGTGCGTTGGAAATAGCCGCTGCACACATCGGACACGGCTCAAGAGTAACGTAGAGATCACATCCCGTAAGCCGCTCAACCCCCAACATTTTACACGCGTCACGAATGGCTAATATTTCCGCATGTGCAGTGGGGTCTGATCGCGCACGCGTCTCATTACCCGCAGAAGCGATCACATCCCCTTGCCGGACAATCACCGCACCTACGGGAACCTCACCGCGCTCTGCCGCCGCCGTCGCTTGGGCTAAGGCCACATCCATATGAGTTTGAAAACGCATAGGCGCAGTTTACGCCCGCCTGTGCCTGCGTGAAAGCTCTTTGTGAAGTTGCCGCCATCCTCGCCCGCCGTTTCATCTGCTGCCCACAAACAGATCAACGCAGCAAAGGTTATGCGCTAGCCGTGGGCAGGCTTGCGTGCTACGAGCGCGCGTATGAGCAACACACCCAAAACGCCCGCCGACAAAACCGCCGCGAAAACACCCTCCTCTGCTGCTGAGGCCATTGGTGCGCCGCGCCCTGACGCCAGCGGTGAGCCGGTCAAAGGCGAGCGCATCGCCAAAGTTCTGGCCCGCGCTGGTGTTGCTAGCAGGCGCGAGGTGGAGCGTATGATTGACGCCGGTCGCGTAAGTGTGAACGGTAAGATTATCGACAGCCCCGCGTTGAATGTCGGCCCCGGCGCGCGGTTGATGGTGGATAACGCCCCCGTTGGACCCGCTGAAAAAGCCCGTCTGTGGCTGTACCACAAGCCAAGCGGCTTGGTGACAACGGACCGTGACGAGAAAGGCCGTACCACTGTCTTTGACGATTTGCCCGAAGACATGCCCCGCGTGATGTCCGTGGGCCGACTCGATCTTACATCCGAGGGGCTTTTGCTGCTGACCAATGACGGAGACATCAAGCGCCGTTTGGAACTGCCAAGCACCGGTTGGCTGCGCCGCTACCGCGTGCGGATCAAAGGTAGCCTGTCGGAGAGCAAGCTGGATGAGTTACGTGCAGGCATTACCGTTGACGGGGTGAAATACCTTGGCATGGACGTGCAATTTGACCGCCAGCAAGGGGCCAATGCGTGGCTAACCGTGGGTATCCGCGAGGGCAAAAACCGCGAAATCCGCCGTACGATGGAAGCGATGGGCGTGGTGGTGAACCGCCTAATCCGGATCAGCTATGGTCCGTTCCGACTTAACAATCTCAAAGCCAGCGAAGTAGAAGAAGTCAAAGGCCGCGTCCTGCGCGACCAACTCGGGATCGAAGCTGATGACGACACAGGCTTTGCCAAAAAGGCAGGCAAGAAGCCAGCTTTCAAAGGCAAAGGTAAGCCAGCTTTCAAGCCGCGCGGCGATACAGATGACGCAGGCGGCAAACCAAAGCGCACCGTAACGCGCAGCGCGCAGCGTGATTTTGACCGATCAGGACGCGTGGCACCTAGCACACGCGCAGGCAGTGCACCACGCGTGGGTCGGATGGAAAATCCGAATGGACCCAAAGGGCCTTCCAAAGGACCGGGACGCGGACCAACCAAAGGCCCCCAAGGTGGCGGCAAGCCAAAAGGCCGCAGGTAAACACGGGCGTTAAGCCAAACCGAACAGCCCTGTTCCTTTCTCCGCCAAGCTGCTTTACCCATAGACCAAGTTGTTATGGTGTAAGGAGCCGCGTTTTATGGCTGATATTTTAACGATCGAAAACCTCGGTAACTTGTTGATGCTGTGTTTTTTGCAAGCGGTATTGGGCTTTGACAACTTGCTCTACATCTCAATCGAGAGCCAACGCGCTCCCGTCGCCAGCCAAAAAGCCGTGCGTTTCTGGGGAATCATCATCGCTGTGGCGCTGCGCGTTGTACTTTTGTTTGTCATGATCCGGCTGATCGACGCGCTGGCAGAACCGTTCTTCATTATGAACTGGGACGGTGTGCTAACGGGCGGCGTTAACTTTGCCACCTGCGTCTTTTTGTTGGGCGGTATTTTTATCATGTACACAGCCGTCAAAGGGACCGCCCGACCACGCTGGTTCGTTGATGAAAGCACATCAAGGCT